>DATHGU010000137.1:0-6367 GCA_035317495.1 Solirubrobacteraceae bacterium | reverse complement strand
CGCGTGCCCTCACGCGCAGGCGTTGGTACTCGCTCGTGAGGGCACGCGCCGCGAACTCGCGCACGCGTGCCGTCCACGCGGCGAGCTCCGGATCGACCTCGGGTCGCGTCGCCCCGGGGCGCAGCAGCTCCCCGCCGTGGTTGCCGACGTACGCGAGCGTGCCGATTGACACGATCTGACGCGCGGTCGCCGCTCGACGACCGCTGACGCAGCCGACGAGCCGGTAGCGCTTGGCGATCTCGATCAGCAGCGTGCGCGTGGCCTCCGGCACGTGAGCGTCTGCGGCGTGGCGGACGATCGGCGCGAGCGTGCCGTCGATGTCGAGCAGGACGGCACCGTGGTCGGGGTCGGCGCGGATCGGCTCGAGCGCCTCCACGAGCGTGGCAGCGGGGGACACGGGGTCTAGTATGGCGCGCATGCTGGCTGACCAGTCCCCTCGCAAGCGTGCTTGCTGACGGGCGGGCTGACAGTTCCCTGAGCCGCTCGCTCAAACTGATGGCGATCGGCACGGCGGCCGGCATCTTCAGCGGTCTGTTCGGCGTCGGCGGAGGCAGCGTGATCGTGCCGCTGCTGGTCCTGTGGCTCGGATACGACGAGCGCGCGGCCACCGCCACGTCGCTGGCAGCGATCGTATTCATCGCGGCGTTCGCCGCCGCCACGCAGGGCCTGTACGGCAACGTGCACGTGCGCGACGCGCTGCTCGTCGGCTTGCCGGCGGTCGGCGGGGTGTTGGTTGGCACGTGGCTGCAGCAGCGCGTACGCGACCGCTCGATCGCGCTGTTGTTCGCGGCGGTGCTGCTCGCAAGCGCCGTCGAGCTGGTGTTGCGATGACCGGTGCGATCGCGATCGGCGTCGCGGGCGGCATCGTGGCCGGACTGCTCGGGGTGGGCGGCGGCGTGCTGTTCGTGCCGGGGCTCGTGATCTTCCTCAATCTCGGCCAGCACCAGGCGGAGGCGACCTCGCTGCTGGCGATCATTCCCGTGGCGATCGTCGGCACGTACAGGCAGGATCGCTACGGCAACGTGCGCCGCGCCGACGCGCTGCTGCTCGGCCTGCTCTCGCTGGCCGGCGCCGCCGGGGGGGTCGCGCTGGCCAACGCGCTCTCGGGCACCGTCCTGCGCGACGCATTCGCCGTGCTGATGGTGATCGTCGCGGCGCAGTTCGTGCGCAGGGCCCTGCGCGATCCCGGCTGAGCCGATGGTCTAGACTCAAGGGCACATGGGACTCGACAATCCCCTGCATATCGCTTTCCTGGTAGTGATCCTGCTGCTCGTCTTCGGAGCCAAGCGCCTTCCCGAGATCGGCCGCTCGCTGGGCAGCGGAATGCGCGAGTTCAAGCAGTCGGTGACCGGCGAGCACAACTCGCAGCAGACGGCCCTGCCGCCTGCCGAGCAGCAGCAGCCTCCGCCGGCGACCGCTGCCCAACCGGCCCAACCCGCCCAACCCGCCCAACCCGTCGCGCAGCCCGTCCCCCAGCCCGTCGCCACGCCTCCCGCGCCGCCGGTCGAGCACCAGCAGCAGTCCTAGCCAGCCCCGGCACGCCGGCCGCTCGCCGTCGCCGCGGCGTCAGTGGCCGTGCACGACCGGTCCACTGCGGACCGCCTCGAACGCCGACCCGGGGACGGTCTTCAGCTGGTCGAGGTCTTCGTCGTCCCAGCGCCGGTCGGGCGCGCCGGCGATGTACCAGGAGGAGCCGTTGTCGGCGACGATCAGCCCATAGCGCTTGAGCGCCTTCAGCACAACGAGCGCCTGGCCGTGGTAGTCGGTGAGGCCGAAGCTCGCCTTCAGTCGCAGGCGCAGCCCCATCGGCGGCAAGCTCGTGTCGTCGCTCGAGGAGGCGAAGTGGGTCGCGGGATGGATGTAGCCGCGCTGCGTGCGCGGAACGGTCACGCGCAGCGCGTGGTTGATGCGTCCCGCGTGCACCTCCGGATAGCGCACGAGCAGCGGGAAGATCGGCAGGCCGGCGGCGTCGGCAGACGTCCAGCCGGCGGGGCGCAGCGCGTTGCTGCGCAGGTTGAAGACGGCACCGGAGCCCGCCTCCCATCCACGAGCGAGGCGGCGCGCCGCGTACAGCTCGTACAGGCGGCAGCTGCCCTTCTGCAGGACCAGCACGTGGCGGTCGCCCTGTTCGCCGGCGCCCTCCACGCGCGCGCCGGGCGGGATCGGATAGGGGCCGGGGTCGGACTCCGCGCCGAATTCGCTGAAGCGCATCGGCACCTTCACCTGGCGGCGAGCGACGACCGTGTAGGGAATGCCGTAGCTCGGGTTCGTGCCGAAGTCGGCATGCAGGTGCAGGCCCGCCCCGATCGCGCCGACATAGCTCGCCGAGCTTGGATCGACCGGCGTGTGGGAGACGTCCCGGTTGAGCGCGTTGCTCGCGGGGAAGATCGGGCACGAGCCTTCGCGCGGCGGGGAGGCCGAGCTCGCCGTCGCGGCCGTCGCGACCCGGGCCGCGGAGAGGCTCCACGGGAGCGCGGCGCCGGCGAGCAGGATCATCGCGCCACGCGCCGCGCGCGGACGGGACGGCGGGAGCCGCAGCCATGTCACGCCCGACACGCTAGGCGACCGGCGGGACGACGCTCGAGGGCATGGACGATTCGACGAGCGCCTCCTCGATCGGCGTCCGCGCGCTGCAGGCCCGCGCGTAGCAGCCCGGCTACGGCCGCTACGACTTCAGCTCGACTCGCCCGCGCGCCCGAGCACGGACGGGCGCGCCTCCTCGATCACGGGGGCCTCCGCAGTGCCAGCAGAAGGCCGCTCCGCGGCTGTGCACGGCGTCGCAGGAGCGGCACCGCCGACGCGGAGCGCCGCCTTTAGGCTTCTGGGGTGAGCAGTTCACCGCGCGGCCCCGCCCGTCCGCCGGCCCGCCGATGCGCCTCGTGCGCGTCGCTGCTCGCTTCCGCGCTTGCCGCGTGCACGCTCGCCGCCTGCGGCTCCTCCGGCAGCGGCAGCCGATCCGCAGCTTCCAGCGCCGCCACGTTCACGAGCGGCGACACGGCCACGAAGCCGGCGCTCATCGTCGGGCAGGGCTGTCCCGCGTTGGTCGCCAACACGATCGGCGAAGTCGCCGCCCGCGTCTACCAGGCGGCCGCGAGCGGCAGCGACATCGAGCAGGCCGTGCACCGGCTGCAAGCATCCGGCACGCTCATCCAGGCGATCTCCGCCAACGACGCTCGCGCCGCCAGCGCGGCGCTAGCCACGCTGCAGGCCGGTCAGATCGTTCGCGTCCAGGTCGTCAAAGCGGGCAAGGTTTTCGCCGGCGCCGGCTCCGGTCCGGCGATCGCGCCCGTGCGCGGTCCGATCCCCGGCACCTATCGCGGCGAGCGCTACGAGGCGTACTCGTTCTCAGGCGTAGCGTTCCCCGCTGGCCCGCTGCGCATCTCGCTGCTGCAACGCGCTCGGCGCGCGATCGGAGGCTAGGGCGGCCGGTGAGGCTTGCTACAGCAGGCTGCTGGTCATGCGTTCGACCTCGGCGACCGAGGTCAGGCCCTCGCGCACCTTGTCGAGGCCGTCGTCGCGCAGGCGCCGCATGCCTTCGCGCATGGCCACGGTGACCATCAGGTCGACGGAGGCTTTTTCGAGGATCAGCGCCCGGATGTGCTCGCTGACCGACATCACCTCGTACACGCCGATGCGTCCGCGGTAGCCGGAGCCCCCGCAGCGCGAGCAGCCGACGGCGTCGAACGGCTCGGCGCCAACCAGCCCGTGCTCGGCGAGCACCGCCTCGGAGACCTTCAGCGGCTTCTTGCAGTGCTTGCAGAGCATTCGTACGAGGCGCTGGGCGACGATGCAGTCGATCGCCGAGGAGACGAGGAACGGCTCGATTCCCATGTCGATCAGCCGTCCCAGCCCGCTCGGCGCGTCGCGGGTGTGCAGCGTCGAGAGCACGAGGTGGCCCGTCAGCGCGGCCTCTACCGCGATGTGGGCGGTCTCGCGGTCGCGGATCTCACCGACCATTATCACGTCGGGGTCGGCGCGCAGCATCGAGCGCAGCCCGACGTCGAACGTCACGCCGGCCTTCGGGGCGATCTGCATCTGCTTGATCCCGGCGATGCGCTGCTCGACGGGATCCTCGATCGTGAGGATGCTCCGTTCGCCGTCGTTCAGCACGCTGAGCGCGGCATACAGCGTCGTCGACTTGCCGGAGCCCGTCGGCCCGGTGACGAGCACCGCGCCGTTGGGCCGTTTGATCGCGGCGCTGAAGATCTCGAGCGGCTGCGGCGGCATGCCCAACGACTCCAGGCCCTGCACGACGACGCCCTTGTCGAGGATGCGCAGGACCACTCCCTCGCCGTGCACGAGCGGGAGGGTGACGACGCGGATGTCCACGCGCCGGCCGTCGACGGTCAGCGCGAAGCGGCCGTCCTGCGGCACGCGCTTCTCGGAGATGTCCAGGTCGGCCATGATCTTGATGCGCGAGACGACCCCCATCGCCATCTTGCGCTTGACGGTCGCGGCCGGGGCGAGCACGCCGTCCACGCGGAACAGCACGCGCGTATCGCCCTCTTCGGGGTTGACGTGGATGTCCGATGCGGCTTGCTGCACAGCCTGCGCGACGATCGAATGGACGAGCTTGATGACCGGCGCGTCGCTGTCGGCCTCGTCGACGCGCACATCCTCTTCCTCGGCCTCGGCGTCGCCGTCGACGATGTCCTCGATCGACTCGTCGAGGTGCGCCAGTCGCGTGAGCAGCAGGTTGAGGTCTTCGACCGAAGCCGCGACCGGCCTTACGCGGCGGCCGGTCATCATCGCCACGTCGTCGATCGTCAGGACGTTCGTCGGATCGGCCATCGCCAGCAGCAGCGTGCCGTCGTCGGTGAAGCCGATCGGCACGGCCTGGTAGCGCTTGGAGGCTTCGGCGTTCAGCAGGTTGGCCGCACCCATGTCGAGGTCGTAGACGGCGAGGTCGACGTAGTCCAGGCCGAAGCGCTCGGCGACCACGCGCGCCAGCTGATCGTGGCGCAACACGCCCTGCTCGACGAGCACGAGCCCGGTGGGCCGGCCCTGCCCGCGCGCCACTTCGACCGCCTGATCGACGGTCTCGCGGTCGGCGTAGCCGAGGTCGACGACCACTTCCCCGATCATCCGCGTCGAGCGCCCGCTGCGACGCGGCGGGTACAGGCCGCTGCCCGCGTGCTCGACTACGGTCTCATCCGCCGTATCGGCCGCGGCCGGATCGGCTGTCGGCGCGCCGATGTCACTCATGGCTCCTACATCGGCAGCAATGCTGTGCGGCTTGACCGTTCTCGGCGCTACAGCCCGCCCTCAAAAGCGCCCTTGACCTGGGCGTCGAGTGCATTGAGGCGATACAGCGCGAGCGCCTCGCCTGAGGCGAAGCGCTGCCCCGAGGCCGCCTCCGCGCCATGGTGCAGCAGGACGCAGTGCTCGAGCGCCAAGCGGCGCTCGCCCTCGAGCGTCTTTGGCATGTGGCTCGCGAGCAGGCGCATTCCCAGCTCGATGTGCCCCAGCAGGCGCCCTTCCGGACTGCGCGCGATCTCCGCGCCGTAGGTGAACTCGCGCGTCTTGCCCATGTCGTGCACGATCGCCGCGCTGAGCAGCAGGTCGCGATCGAGGCGCGAGTGCAGCGTGCACAGCTCGAGCGCCAGCGTGGCGAGCGCCACCGTATGCTCCAGCAGGCCGCCGAGGTACGCATGGTGGACGCCCGGACGTGGACCCGGGCGCGCCGAGGGCGCCGAGCACGGCGCGCGGCGCAGCTGCGCGCGCAGCTCGCGGTCTCCGAGCAGGTTCGCGAGCAGCAGCTTCAGCGGAGCGTCGTAGACCTCCCGCGCGAGATGCTCGAGGAAGCCTTCGAGCTCGTCGAGGTCGCGGTAGGCGCTCGGCAGGAAATGGCTCGGGTCGGCCTCGGGACCGTCCGCGCGAGCGATCGTCTCCACAGCGATCTGCAGCTGCTCGCGGAAGCGCTCCACGCGCCCGCGCACGCGCACCAGCTCGCCACGCTCGAAGCGCCCGGCGAGCACGTCGGCGTCGCGGAACGCGCGTGCGAGGATCGTGCCCGTACGGTCGCCCAGCTCGACCGTCAGGTACGGCGTGCCGGCGCGGGATATCTGGCGCTCCTTGCGCGTACACGCGAACACGCCGTCGACCTCCTCGCGATCGCGCAGCGTGGCGACGCTCTGGGCGTTCTGCGGCGGAGTGCTCGTGGCGGAAGCCATCGCCCCATGATGTACGGTGGTTCGGATGCAGCCGCTGATCTGGGACCGCCGTCCGGATGGCCTCAGGGCCCCAGCCATGGTGTGCGCATTCCAGGGCTGGAACGACGCCGGCGACGCCGCCTCGAGCGCCGTCTCCTTCCTCGCCTCCTCGCTGCAGGCACGGCGCTTCGCGCGGATCGACTCCGAGGAGTTCT
>DATHGU010000136.1:0-2536 GCA_035317495.1 Solirubrobacteraceae bacterium | reverse complement strand
GCTCGGTGATCATGCGGCCCAGATTCGGCGTGTCCTCGGGCGTGATCGTCAAGTCCCGCAGGTACGCTGCCTGCTCGGATGTGCGTCCCATCGTCGAGCGCGCTCGCAGGCACTGCTCGGCCTCGTCCCACAGCCACACCGCCGTCCGGTCGCAGTCCACGACCTTCGGTACGGCGACGCCGAGGCGCTCGGCGATCTCCGTGCTCGTCCCCGTCTGCGCCAGGTCATGCGAGAGCGAGAGCAGCGAGCTCACTTGGTCGTGGCGCCGGGCGGACTCCTGCAGCGCTGTGGCCGTGTCGAGAACCGCCGCGGCGTGCTTGGCGTAGAGGCTGAGCATCTCCTCGTCCTGCGGGAAGAATCGGATCGTGCCGGGGTAGCGCGCGATCAGCTGCCCATAGTGGCGCTGGCTGGAGGTCACCTCGACGACGAGAGTGGAGTCGCTGACGCGGGCCGTGCGCGCTCGCTCACGCGTCGCCCGCGCGAGGACCTGTGCCTCGCGATTCTGTATGCCGTGGCTGTATACCTGCAACTCAGCGCCCGGCTCCGGGCGCACTGCCAGGATGAAGCCCGGGGCGCGCACGGCGCTGGCCGCGCGCTCGACGATGCGACGAAGGACGGTGTCGAGATCCTCGGTGGAGACGAGGTCGCCGGCCGTGGCATAGGCGCTGCGCAAGCGCTCTGCCAGCGCCGCGAGCTGGGCCTCGAGCGCGGTGACCCGCTGCTGCGGGTCGGCGGCCGCTGCTGCCAGCTCGGCGTCCCAGGAAACCGTGTACAAGCACTGCTCGCCTCCGCGCGCCTGGCATTCGCTCTCCTCGACGTGCGCGAGGGGAAGCCCGAACAGGATCGGCAGCCCGGCGAGCATCCCCATCGTCCAGTCGCACAGGAGCGGGCGGCGCGTGAAGCCCTCGCGCGCCACGGCCCTGACGACAGCATGCCCGGCACCGACCTCGATCTCGTTCATCTCGGTGACCGTGCTGAACTTGGGCGCCGTCTCGGCGACGATATGCAGCACGGCCTCCGGTGAGCCGAGGGAGCGCAGGAAGGTGGCCACCTGTGTACCTACGTGCCGGTCAAGCGTCTGCTCGCCGACCCGCTGCGCGAACATCGGATCCTCGGTCTGGTGCACTCCGGCCGCCAACAGCGCACAGGCCTCGTCCAGCGAGATCCAGTTCTCGATGTCTTCGAGATAAGACGCGGTCCGCGCGACGCCCGCGCGCTCGAGCAGGGCCTCGACGGCCGCCTCGCCGCCCTCCTTGCGCACGACCCCCAGCGCAACGTTGGTCAGCGTGCAGCAGATATGGCGCGCCGCCTCCTCTGGGCCCGTCGCTGAGCTGGGACCCTCCGCCGGGATGGCCTCTGCCGACACAGCTTGTGCGTGCATGGGCATGTGGTCGGCCCCGAGCGCCGCGCTCTTGAGCATCGCGGGCCAGGTTCCACTCATGCGCGAGCGCCGACCCGGGACTCGAACCCCGGAGCCCTTCATTACGAGTCTCGCGATAAGCCGTCGTGTCGACTCAGGAGCCCTACCCAGGCGACTTCGGGAGCACGTCAATACCTTCGGCCCTGGCGGCAGCGTGGAGGCGCGTGTCCCAGGTGATCATCACGAGATCGTCCCGGGGAAGCAGCAGCGAAGCGGCCAGATGTAGGGCGTCCAGGCTGCCCAGCTTACGATTCACCGCGAGTGCAGACGCATGCTCGATCAGATCCTGATCGATCTCGAGGATGCCAAACGCCGGCCACTCCTCTCGGATTGCTCTCGCAGCCGCTGGACCGGCCGCGCGGGAGACAGCACGAGTCGTCTCGACGAAACCGACACGACAGATGAACCAGGCGTCGGCGCCATCCATCGCACCTCGCACCAGGTCGCTTCCCGGCTCAGCCACGTAGCGCTTGACGAGCGCGCTTGCATCGAGATAGAGGTTCAGCGCTCGGCTTCCCGCTCTGACAGCACAAGCGAGGAGGCACTTCGCCGAGACTTCGCGAGTCGCGGCGCCCGCCTCGGTCGTGCACGTGAGGGGACGACTACGCGCCCCTCGGCGACCAGCTCGCGGATTCGATCGTCGCTAGCCGCGGCTCCCGCGGGGACGATATCCGCGACGGCCTTGCCGCGGACCGTCACGCGCACCTGCTGACCGCGTCCAACCGCCCGCAGGGTCTCGCTCAGCGACTGCTTCAGCTCACGGACACCAATCTCACGCATGTGGACATCTTAGCGGCGATGAGGTCACAATGGTGTAGGCAGTCTAGCGTCGTCGTCGCGGCGCTCCCGCCTCCCACCAGTCGGGCAACTCTCCCTCAGCCTCCCAGTACTCCAGTGTCCGTGCCGCGAAGAGCACGTCCGAGCCGGTCCCGACGCAGAACTTCCACAGCTCGCGCGCAGCTCGCTTGTAATGGTGGATGACGTCGTCGAGTTCGAAGGCGTCTGTCTCGCCCGCGTCGTAGCGCGCGATCGCATCGCGGACGTGCTCGATCAGCTCCGCCAGCCTGGCGCCATGGTAGTCACCGACGAGCTCCCGGGCGGCCCGGCGGGCGGCCT
>DATHGU010000135.1:0-3271 GCA_035317495.1 Solirubrobacteraceae bacterium | reverse complement strand
AGCGGTTTGCTCTGCGCCGCCGCCGTCGAATCTCGGTGGTCATCATCGCGCTAAGCGACCGACTTGTCTTGATCTTGTAGCGACGCTTTTCGCCGGGCTTCTTCTGCGCCCACCCATACCACTCGTCCTCGCGCACGAACCGCGTGTTCATAGACCCGACGACCGAACTCGGGGACCATGAATGGGGTTCCCTCCACACGCGCCGCCACTTCTTCGAACCGCATCAGCGCATCTTGCCACGCGTCGGCTGCCAGCTGACTCACTCGGCGAGATGGTCGCCCAGTCGCCGGAAGCGCAGGCCCTGCATCAGATACGTGCGCGAACGTGCGAGCCAGGCCACGATGGCTGCGGGATGCAGCCGCTGGGTTCTCGGCTTGACGAATGCGTCCCCTATCAGAAGCGCGCGCGCACGGCAGCCGCGAGCAGCAGCCGGCGAGCACCGGGGACCCCGCCCGCTCCACGAACTTCGATCTGCTCGAAGCCGAAGTCCGCGAGCAGCCGCGCAAGCGTGCGGCTCGTGTAGAAGCGCAGGTGATCGGAGCGCGGGTCGAAGTGCTCGTCCCGGCGCCGCGCCGACAGCGCCAGCCCGAGCATCGCCAGCCGGCCGTGCGCGGGTGTGCTCAGGAGCAGGCTGCCTCCAGAGCGCAGCACGCGACGGACTTCCGAGAGCCAGCCCGCCGTGTCGGCGACGTGCTCGATCGTCTCTCCGGCCCACACGGCGTCGAAGCGCGCGTCGTCGAGCGGCCACGGCTCGGCCTCCGACACCAGCCGCACGTCAAGGCCCTCGTGGCGCGCGCGAGCGCGCCGCAGCGGCTCCTCGGCCACGTCCACGCCGACGACCGCAAAGCCCGCCTCAGCGAGCTCGGCCGTCAGCTGGCCCTCGCCGCAGCCGACGTCCAGCACGCGAACCGGCTCGTCCGGGCGTGCCGCCGACGGTGCCGCGACACCCCGGACCCGGTCGAGGAGGAAGGCGCGCCGCAGAGGAAGATCGCGCGGCTGCGAGCCCTCGGGAATTGCCTGCCACAGGCTCTCGTGGTAGCTGCGCGAGACCATCCGTCCCGCGAGGCTAACGCTGTCGCGCAACACGCTCGACGCCGTCTTGCGGAGGGTGGGCGAAACCCGCCAGGCGGTATGTCGCGCAAGTTGGGTGTCATCTCTGCACATAGCGCGGCCGAGCAAATATGTTCGCGAGATGCGCTGCGCGGGTATGGGGATCAGATGACGTCGGGTGGCGCATCGTGAGGGTCGCCTTCGACAGCCGCCCCGTCAGCGATCCTCACGGGGTCGGGCGCTACGCACGCTGCCTGCTGCAGGCGCTGCGCGAGACCGCCGAGCCGGGCTCGGAGATCCTCGAGACGCACCGCCCGCGTCGTGCCGATGTGCTTCACTCGCCGTGGATGGGCGGGGCGATGCTGCACAGCCCCTGTCCGATGGTCGTCACGCTGCACGATCTTGCCGCGCTCAAACGGCCCAGCGAGCTGCTGCGCTCGGACGTCCGCCCGCGCCTGCGCCAGCTCGCCGTGCAGCGCGCGGTCCGTGTGATCGTCGCAACCGAGTCGCTCGCGCGGGACGCGCTGGAGATCCTCGATCTCGAGCGCGAGCAGCTCGACGTGATCCACGAGGCGCCCGCCGCCTGCATGTACCCGCGCAGCGCCCAAGAAGTAGCGCAGATGCGCGCGCGCTTCGCGCTGCCGGAGCGCTACCTGCTGTGGGTCGGCGGGCTGCGCCATCCCGACCCGGGCAAGCACGTGGCCAAGCTCGCGGCCACCCCGCGCGAGCTGCCGCTCGTGCTCGTCGGCTCCACCAGCCCATGGACCCACGAGCTGCCCGGCGTGGTCCTCACCGGCTACGTCTCCGACGAGCACCTCGCCGCGCTCTACACGGGCGCCCACGCGCTCGTCGTCTCCTCCGACGAGGAGGGCTTCGGCCTGCCGGCGGTCGAGGCCCTGGCCTGCGGCACGCCCGTGGTCGCCTGCGAGGTGCCCGCGCTGCGCGAGGTGCTCTACCAGCGCGTGACGTTCGTGCCGAACTGCGACCTGCCGGCCCTGCTGGCCACCGCCGAAGCCGCCCAGCGTCCGGCGCCGCCCGCGCCCGCATGGACCTGGCAGGACGTCGCGCGCGCGACCTGGCGCGTGTACGAGCACACGCTCGCGCAGGCCGGCGAGCGTCGCACCGCCGGTCGCCGCCGCCGAGCCGCGGCCGCGACCGCGGTCGCCGGCGCCGGCGCCGGCGCCGAGGAGGCTCTCACTCAGTAGCGCCGCGCCTCAGTAGGCGCCGCGCCGCGAGATAACCGCGGGCACCGTCTTCAACAGGATCGTCAGGTCGAGCGCCAGCGACCAGTGCTCGAGGTAGATGAAGTCGAGGTTCACGAGGTCGTCGAAGTCGAGCTCCGAGCGACCCGAGACCTGCCACAGCCCGGTGATTCCCGGGAGCACCAGGTAGCGCTTGCGGTGCCAATCCTCGAGCATCTCGTAGTCGCGTTGGGGCAGCGGGCGAGGCCCGACCAGCGACATCTCGCCGCGCAGCACGTTGACCAGCTGCGGCAGCTCGTCGAGCGAGAAGCGGCGCAGCAGGCTGCCGACGCGGGTCAGACGCGGGTCATCGCGGATCTTGAACAGCGCTCCGCTGGCCTCGTTGAGCTCTTCCAGGTCGGCCTGGCGCTCCTCGGCGTGGGTATGCATCGTGCGGAACTTCAGGCACGGGAACGGCTGTTGGCCGATCCCGCGGCGCGTCGAGCGATACAGGATCGGGCCGCGCGAGGACACGCGCACGGCGATCACGATCGCCAGCAGCAGCGGGCTCAGCAGGATCAGCAGTATGCTCGCGCCGAGCAGGTCGAACGTGCGCTTGAGCGCGAAGTCGACGCCCTCGAAGACCGGCGGGCCGAGCTCGAACAGCGGCACCGACTGGCCGGGCACGAACTCCGCGCGATGAATCAATAACTCCATCGTCGATGGCGCCAGGCGCACACGCACGCCGCGCTGGTGACACTGGTCGATCAGCTCGACCGCGTCGACCTGCGGGAAGTCGGGGTCGGCGATGATCAGCTCGTCGATCCGCTGCGAGCCAAGCACCTCCTGCAGATCGTCCAGCGAGCCGAGCGCCTGCAGCCCGTTCGCGGCCAGCGCGTTCGGCGAGAGGAAGCCGACGACCTCGATCGGCGAGTGCGGCGCGTCGCCGAGCGCGTGGGCGAGGTCGCCGATGTGCTTGCCCGTACCGACGATCACCGCCCGCCGACGGTAGCCGGCGGCGCGCAAGAGGACGCCCGTCA
>DATHGU010000134.1:0-2244 GCA_035317495.1 Solirubrobacteraceae bacterium | reverse complement strand
GCCCGCGCCATCGATCCGCCGGCGATCGCTGAAGTCGAGCATCTTGGGCGTGGCGGATCCCGCCTCTGGGTGGCTATCGAGCGCGGCGACGAGCGCTGCCAGGCAATTCGGGTCGAGCTCCATGTCGTTGTTGAACAGGGCGACGAGCTCGCTGGAGGGGGCCCGCAGGCCGACATCCATTGCGGCTGTGACGCCTCCGTTGCCCGGCAGCTCGATCACGTCGACGTCGGGCCAACGCTCGCGTAGGTAAGAGACGGATCCATCGCTCGAGCCATCGTCGACGACGACGATCGCGAAGTCGCGGTAGGACTGGCGGGCGAGCGACGGGAGCATCGTTTCGAGCAGGCCGCGGCCGTTGTAGTTCGTGAGCACCACCGTCAGCCGCGGCGTCTGCTGGGGGTCGATCGCTCTGTCAGCCATCGCCGACACCTCGAGCGCCGCCGGCGCGCCGGCGGCTGGTGACAAAGCGATCGAACTCGGTGGGGCCAACGCGGCGCGTGCGTTGGATCCGTCTGCGCTCCCTCAGCCAGCCCGGAGACGCGCGGAGCGCGCACGCGAAACCCCGCAGGTGCGGCGCGAGCAGGCCGGCGCGTGCGCTGTAGGCGAGCGCGAGCACGTGGTGAGCGACGATGTGGTGGGCGTTGCGCAGCATGAACGGCAGCGGCACGTCCTTGACGAGCAGGGCGAGCGTGTTGCGATGCTGCAGCTCGTAGTAGCGGGTGTTGACTGTGGGTCGAGTCGTCTCGCTGCCCATGTGGTAGCCGACTGCGCTCGGCACATACCAGCTTCGGTGTCCCAACAGCTGCGCCCGTAGGCCCCAGTCGACGTCCTCGAAGTAGGCGAAGAAGGACTCGTCGAACGATCCGACGTCGGCCAGTGCGCTTGCGCGGTACAGAGCGGCCCCGGCCGTCGGCGCGAACACCTCCTCTTCCCTTCCATACTGGCCGACATCCCGCTCGCCCCCGCCGCGACCGAAGGCGGTGGCGCTGTGCGTGAAGATGTCACCGGCAGCATCGATCACCTCCCGACGGTAGAAGTTGAGCAGCTTGCCCGCCACCGTGGCGGCATCTGGATGGCGGTCGACGGCGGTCACCAGCTCTGCCAGCCATCCGGGTTCGAGCTCGATGTCGTTGTTGAGCAGCGCGATGAGCTCGCCTTTCGCCTTCCGAACGGCCACGTTTAGGGCGGCCGCCACGCCGATGTTCTCGGCCCCCAGGCTGACCACGCGGATCTGGGGCCAGTGGGCGCGAAGGTAGCGCACAGAGTTGTCGCTGGACCCGTTGTCCACGACCATCACCTCGAAGTCCCTATAGGTCTGCCGCTCGAGCGATGGCAAAATGACCCCGAGCAAGTCCCGCCCGTTGTAGTTCAGGACTGCAGCAGTGACCCTCTTCATCGCGGTGAGGCGCCGGGAGGCGGGACATCGGCGAGCTGCCGGCGCCACCACTCGACGGTCTCGCGGAGCCCGTCGGCGAGGCCGATCTGCGCGACGAATCCGACCTCGTCGCGCAGGCGCGAGACGTCGGCGACGATCGTGTCCGGCTCGGACGGGGAACGCGCGATCGCACCCCAGCGCAGAAGCTCCTCTCCCCCAGCGTTTGTAGCGATCATCCTCACGACCTCGCCAACTTCGACGGCCTCGCCCGTGGCGATATTGACGGGCCCGTCGACCTCGCTTTCGAGCAGCGCCACGAAGGCGGCCGCGACATCGGCGACGTGCATGAAGTCGCGCCGCTGGCGTCCGTTGGAGGTATCGGTCGGCTCGGCCCTGAGCAGCGACGTGGCGATCGCCGGCACGAGCCTCGCCTGTTGCTCGTGGGGGCCGTAGAGGTAGAAGACCCGACCCCAGCCGAGCTGGACCCCGGACTGCGCGGCGAGCTTCGCGGCAACCAGATGCGTGGCGTGCTTGCAGGCGCCATAGAGCGTTGCCGGCACGATCGGTGTGGCGCGCTCGCGCATGCGCCACTCGCGCGGCTCCGCATTGGGGTCCGCCGGTCCGGCGCTAGATGTCCACTCGTACTCTGCGCAGGTGCCGGCGAACACGGCGCGCCGCCCGTCGGCGGCGACGAAGGCGCGCATCAGCGCCAGCGAGGCCTCGACCCAGCGGACGTTCTCGGTGGATGTCCAAAAGCGCCCGGGCTCGACGCCCCATGCGAGATGGAGAAGCTGTTCCGGACGTATCGCGCGGACGAGCTCAGCCGACGCGCCGGCGTCGAGCAGATCAGCTTCGTGCCAGACGATCTT
>DATHGU010000133.1:0-2844 GCA_035317495.1 Solirubrobacteraceae bacterium | reverse complement strand
CTGGCGTGACTACCTCGGTGGTCTCGGCGGACGTGTGGGCGCGGTCGTGCAGCGCCTCTGCGCCCGCGTGCCGCAGCGCGCGTTCTGTTTCTCCGAGCTGCACGCCGTGCGTCTGCGCAAGGCGGGCCTGCGGGGCTCGGTGACGGTCCTTCGCGGGTTGTACGCCGGGACGGCCGAGCCGGTTTTCTCAAGACCGACCGACCCGCTCGTGCTGTTCGCCGGACGCTTGATCGCTGAGAAGCAGGCGACGCTGGGGGTCGCCGCGATCGCGCTCGCCGCCACGCGAATCGAGGGGCTGCGAGGCGAGTTTCTCGGCGATGGTCCCGAGCGTGCAGCGCTAGAGCAGGCTATCTCCGAGCATGGGCTGGATGAGGTCGTCTCAGCCCCGGGCTTCGCCGACGCCAAGACGGTCGACGCCGAGATGCGCGCGGCCATGTGCATGCTGCTGCCCTCGCGGCGCGAGGGCTACGGCATGGTCGTCGTCGAGGCGGCCGCGCGGGGAACGCCGAGCGTCGTGGTCGCCGGCGAGGACAACGCGGCCACGGAGCTGATCGAGGAGGGCGTCAACGGCACCATCGCTCCACGCTCGGACCCACAGGCGGTGGCCGAGGCGATCGTCCGCGTCCACGGGGCCGGCCTTGCGCTGCGCGAGCGCACCGCGGCTTGGTTCGTGCAGAATGCTGGGCAGCTGTCGCTCGAGTCCTCGCTTCGGGCGGTTCTGGAGGGCTATACCACCGGCGGGGCACCTCGCGCCCCTTCGGACTCGAACGCGTTCGACGCACCGTGAAGCCCGAGCGTCCGGGTGTAGCTCTGCAGCGTCAAGCGCGCGGCACGCTGCCAAGTGAACAGCTCCGCGCGCGCTCTGCCGAGCGTGCTCAGGCGCTCGCGCAGCCGCTGATCGTCCAGTAGTCGAGCCAACGCCGCTGCAATGTCCGACCTGCGGAGCGGGTCAAACAACAACGCGGCGTCGCCCGCCACCTCAGGCAGCGATGACGTATTTGAACAGGCGACTGGCACGCCGCGGGCCATCGCCTCGAGTACCGGCAAACCGAAGCCCTCGTAGAGCGACGGAAACACGAACGCGCGCGCGAGCGCCCACAATCCCTCCAGCTCCTCGGCCGACACCCATGCCGGGAAGCGCACGTCACGCTCGACGCGCAGGGCTTGTGCGCGTTCGCGCAGCTCGACCTCATGCGGGGTCGGATAGCCGGGAAGGACGAGCACGGGGCGGTCCTGGGAGGGGATCAACGCGAGCGCGTCGATCAACGCGAGCAGGTTCTTGTGCGGCCGCTTAGCGGACAGGCAAAGAACGAGACGACGTTCGCCGAGGTCAAAGCGCGCGCGCGTCTCGCCCGGCGCTAGGGGCGCCGCACGCTGCACGCTGCCGAGGCCAAGCGGCACCACATCGATACGCCGCGCAGCGATACCGAGCAGCTCCATCAGGTCGTTCCGGGTGCTCTGCGAATCGGCGATCACCCGATCGGAGTGCCGCGCCGCCCGCGGCACGAGCACGCCCATTCCCAGCTCCCGGAGGCGCGAGTGCGCTTCTGGAAAACGCGCGTAGATCAGATCGTGGATCGTCACCACTCGGCGAAAACGGCCTCGCAACGGAGCTGTCGAAGCGAGGCTGTGCACAAGATCCACGCCGGCATTTGCGGCCAGCCGCGGAAGCAGCGCCTGCTCACCAAGCACCCATTGCACGCGGCTGCGCGCGTTCACAGGCACCGTCACCGCCGGAAGCACCCCCTCCCAGGGGCCGCCGGCGGCGGCCGCCTCGCGATTGATGAACGCCGTGAAACGCATCCCGGCGGGCGCCTCGTCGAGCAGCGCGGGGATCAGCTCGCGTGCGGCGATCTCCATCCCCCCGGTCTCGCCGGGGACGAGGAAGATCAGGTTCAGGCCGATATGGGGTTGGACTCCGCTCAAGTCGCGCAAGGCTAGCTCCGCAACCGAGCGTACGGTCGCTGCTCACTAGGATGGACCGCCGTGGCCGCCTCGATCGACGTCGTCGTGCCTGCTTACAACCGCTGGGACCTCACCTCGAGCTGCCTCGCCCACCTGGCGGTGCAGACCGTTCCGCACCGCGTGATCGTGGTCGACAACGGCTCCACCGATGAAACGCGGCAGGCGCTGCGCCGTGTGCAGTCGAACGTGAGCGTCGTTGAGCTTGATCGCAACCATCCGTTCACCCACGCGGTCAATGTCGGCGTCGCCGCCGGTAACGGCGAATACGTCGTTCTGCTCAACAACGACGTCGAGCTGCGCCCAGATTGCCTGGAGCGCCTTACCGCGCCCCTGGATCGCCATCTCAGCGTCGGCTCGGTCGCCGCTGTCCTGCTAGCGCCCGGTGAGCATCGGATTGACAGCGTGGGCGTGAGTACCGACGTCACTCTCGCCGGCTTCCCACGCCTTCAGGGACTTGGCCCCGAGCGCGTGCGCGATCGCTCTCCAGTCGTGACCGGGCCCGAGGGCACGGCGGCGGCATACCGGCGCACCGCATGGCAGCAGGTGGGCGGACTGGATGAATCGATCCGTGCATACATGGAGATACTCGACGTCGCCTGGAGGCTGCGGGCGGCTGGATGGGAGACCGCCTGCGCGCCGGAGGCGGTCGGCGTGCATCTCGGCTCCGCGACCTTCGGACATCGCTCAGCCGAGCAGCGCCGCATGGCCGGGTTCAGCCGCGGTTACCTGCTGCGCCGTTACGGGGTGCTGAGAAGCCGCTTTGCCCCACGAACGCTCCTCACGGAGGCGATCGTCGTGGTCGGCGATCTCGTGCTTTGCCATGATCTCGCAGCACTGCAGGGACGCCTGGCAGGTTGGCGCAGCGCCCGCGGGAAGGAG
>DATHGU010000132.1:0-4270 GCA_035317495.1 Solirubrobacteraceae bacterium | reverse complement strand
AAGAAGAACATCGAGAAGAGCGACATGCCGATCAACAGCGCCACGATGTTCGCACCGCGCAACGTGCGCAGGCGGAAGATCGAGAAAGGCATCAGCGGTGCACGCTGGCGTAGCTCGATCGCCAGGAAGGCGATCAGCAGCACGAGCGCGCCGGCGATCTTGGCGAGCGTCGCGGTCGAGCCCCAGCCCACGTTCACGGCGTCGACGAGCGCGTAGACGAGCAGCGCAAGTCCTGCCGTGACGGTCACGGCGCCGGGTATGTCGAAGCTGCGCGTCTCGGCCTCGGCGTGGCTCTCGACGAGCAGTCGCGGAGCGAGGTACGCGCAGAGCACGCCGATCGGCACGTTCACGAACAGCACCCAGCGCCAGCTGAGGCCGCTCGTGAGGACGCCTCCGAGCAGCACGCCGGCTGCGCCCCCGGCGCCCGCGACGGCGCCCCATACGCCGAGCGCCCGATTGCGTTCGGCGCCTTCGGCGAACGTCGTCGTGATGATCGAGAGAGCAGCGGGCGAGACGATCGCGCCGCCCAGCCCTTGCACCGCCCGCGCGGCGATCAGCCACGGCTCGGACTGCGCCAGGCCTCCGGCCAGCGACGCGAGCGAGAAGAGCACCAGGCCGACCATGAACATGCGCCGGCGGCCCATCAAGTCGGCGAGCCGGCCGCCGAGCAGCAGGAAGCCGCCGAAGGTCAGCGTGTACGCGTTGACGACCCAGGACAGGTCGGCCTGTGAGAAGTTGAGTGCCCGGCCGATCGACGGGAGGGCGATGTTGACGATCGACGCGTCGATCACGATCACGAACTGCGTCATCGCGAGCAGCGCGAGCGCGAGGTTCCTCGCGCGCGGTGTGTCGAGCGTCATGACGTTCGGGTGTCGAACATCGGCACGATGATATGAAGGAAGGCGCGCGATCCGGCCACGCGCTCGCGCCGGCCGCCTGCTAGCGCCCCGACTCCAGGCGCGCCTGCTCCTCGGCGGTCCGCTCGGCCCAGGGGATCGCCTCGAGCCGAGCGTCCGGGATCGGCTCGCCGCTCTCGATCGACAGCCCGAAGGTACCTTCGGCGAGTCGCTCCTCGGCCCGCTTCACCGCCGCGAGCTCTTCCTGCAGCCGCTCCGTGAACCCCTCGCCGATCTCCGCGTCGAGGAGGTCGGGGGCGACGTCGGCGCTGTCGAACGGATCTGGGTCGTCATCACCCATAGCGTCGGACGAGAAGTCGCCGAGCGCCCGCTCTATCCGCTCGCGCTCGCGCTCCAGCAGTTCGCGTGCGCGCGCGGCGTCCATCCATCCATTATGAATGCGCGCTGGCGATCCCGCCTTCAGCTCAGCGCCGGCGCCGGCGCGGCGGCGCGCGCAGCCGATCTGACCACCTCGGCGACCGCCGCCGGGTCGTCGTAGAACGGCACGTGGCCCGCGCCGAGCGTGAGGTGTCGCGCGCGCGGCAGCAGCGCGCGGGCGCGCGGAGCCTGGCGCGCGTATGGCAGCAGCCGGTCGTGCTCCCCCCAGGCGATCGTCAGCGGGACCGCGTCGAGCTCCTCGGGCGCCGCGAAGGTGTACTGGTCGAAGGCCGCCAGCACCGCGCCGAAGGCCGGCGCGGCCCACGCGTCGCGCAGCGTGGCGACGGCCTCCTCCGCCGTCATGCGCGTCGGCCAGCCGAACGTCTGCCAGAACAGCGCAGTACGGCCGGCGCGCGTGCGCGCGAGAGCCTTGAGGGCCGCTCGCGCCGGCGGCGGGGTGCGGGCGAGCGCGCCGAGCGAGATCTGGCAGAAGCGCCGTTCGGCCGGCGTCCAGAAGCCGGCCGGCGAGAAGGCGCTCACCGAGCTGACAGCTCCGCGCCGGGCGAGCTCCAGAGCGATCGCTCCGCCCATCGAGTTGCCCGCCACGTGCGGGCGCGTCAGCCCGAGCTCGGCGAAGAACCGCTCGAACGCGTCGACGTACGCGGCGATCGTGGGCTCGATGCCCGCGGCGAGTTGGGTGGAGCGGCCGAAGCCGGGCGAGTCGCACGCGATCAGCTCGAACTCGCCGGCCAGCAGGCCGATCACGGGCCGCCACGCCTGCCAATGATGGCCGATGCCGTGCAGGAGCACGAGCCGCGGGCCGCTGCCCTCGCGATGGTGGTTGATCGACACGGCCGCGTTATGCCCGAACCTGCTCCGGCGCGGCCGGAGCGACGCGTTCACGGATCAGGTCGGCAGCGCGCTCGGCGATCATGATCGTCGGCGCGTTCGTGTTCCCGCCGGGGATCGTCGGCATGATCGAAGCGTCGATGACGCGCAGGCCGTCCACTCCGTGCACGCGCAGCTGGGCGTCGACGACTGCGTCCTCGCGCGTGTCGCTCATACGCGTGGTGCCCACCGGGTGGTAGATCAGCATCAGGCGCCGTCGCAGGTCGGCTTCCAGGTCCGTCCGATCGACCGCGCCGGGGCCCGGCTTGAGCTCCTTCAGGACGATCTCCTGCAGGGGCGCCTGCGCCGCGATCTCGCGCGCGAGCTGCATGCCCGCGACCATCGAGTCGAGGTCGTCGGGCTCGGACAGAACGTTCGTGATGATGCGCGGCTTGGCGGTCGGGTCCGCCGAGCCAAGCCACACCTGTCCGCGCGCCTTGGGCGAGACGAGCACCGGTGCGATCACCATGCAGTGCCCGTCGTATTCCTCCGCGCCATGGTCTTCGAAATAGGCGGCTCCCATGTGGAACTGGATGTCCGCCGCCGGAAGGCCTCCGCGCGTGCGCGTGAAGGCGACAACCTCGGCGACGGTCGAGCTGAGCTTGCCCGATTTGCGCAGCAGCCACTCGGCCAGCGCCTTGGGCTTGTCGGCGCCGTACAGCGTCTCGCGATCCGTGACCTCCCAGAGGACGGTCACGAACGGATGGTCCTGTAGGTTGCGACCGACGCCGTCGAGGGCGTGGCGGACCTCCACGCCCGCCTCGGACAGCTCGTCGGCCGGTCCGATCCCGGAGGCCAGCAGCAGCTGCGGCGAGCCGATCGCGCCGGCGGACAGCAGCACCTCGCGCGCGGCGCGCACGACCTCCGCGCCGCGGCGACCCTTGCGCAGCCTCACGCCGACCGCGCGCTGTCCCTCGAGCTCGATCCCAAGCACTCCCACTCCGGTCCGCACGTCGAGGTTCGGCCGCGCGAGCGCCGGGCGCAGGTAGGCGTCGGCTGCGCTGAAGCGGCTTCCGTTCTTCTGCGTGACCTGAAACATCGACACGCCGTCTTGCTCGGGTCCGTTGTAGTCCTCGATGTGGCGAATCCCTGCCGCCTCGCTGGCGGCGATCAGGCGGCGGTTCATCGGACGCGGCGAGCGCTGCTCGCTGACGCGCAGCGGACCGCCGACGCCGTGGTACTGCGAGGCTCCGCGCACGTTGTCCTCGGCCTTTATGAAGTACGGAAGCACGTCGGCGTAGCCCCAGCCGGGCGCGCCCTGGGCCTCCCAGCCGTCGTAGTCAAGCGGCCGGCCACGCACGTAGAGCATCGCGTTCATCGAGCTCGAGCCGCCGAGCGCCTTGCCGCGCGGGATGAACAGCGAGCGCCCGTCGACGTGCGGCTCGGGCTCGGTCGCGAAATCCCAGTCGAGCTTGGTGTGGAACTGCTGGGGAAACGCCGCCGGGATCTTGATCTTCAGCGAGCCGTCCTTGCCGCCGGCCTCCAGCAGCAGCACCCGCACCGAGGGGTCCTCGGAGAGGCGGTTGGCCAGCACGCAGCCCGCCGAGCCGGCTCCGACGATCACGTAGTCGTACATCGACAGCTGTCCCTCCGTTCGGTTACGCGTCGGCGAGCGCAGCGTCTCCGCCAACCGTCCGAGGCGTGACGGGCGCCTGCGATCCCAGCTCGAACAACGGCTCGGGCAGCGGCGTGAACAGGTACTCGCTCGCGTCGAGCGTACGCGCCTGCTCGAGATACTCGCGCATATAGCCCGGCCAGTTGGCCACGATCCGCCCCGACTCGTCGCGATACCAAGAGTCGCAGCGCGTCCAGGCGGTGCCGGCGAAGCGCGCCTGCAAGGCGCGGTCGCTGGCCGCCTCGATCTCGGGCCGCACCTCGATCGCGCCCGCCTCGCGCGCGTGCAGCTGCTCGAGCGCCTGGCGCAAATAGGCGGCCTGCGTCTCGAGATAGAAGATGATCGAGCCACCGGAGGTGTTCGTGTTAGGTCCGTACATCACGAACATGTTGGGGAAGCCGGGCACGGTCATGCCGAGGTGCGCATGAGCTCCGGCGGCCCATGCTTGATGCAGCTCGAGCCCTCGCGATCCGCTGATCTGCATCGGGAACAT
>DATHGU010000131.1:0-3971 GCA_035317495.1 Solirubrobacteraceae bacterium | reverse complement strand
CGACGAAGGCGCTCGGGCTGATCGCGCTCGGGCTCGTGTTCATCGCGATCTGGATCGCCGTTGAGATGCGCAGCCGCAACCCGCTGATCGACATGGCGATGATGCGCATTCGCGGCGTGTGGACGACGAACCTGTCCGCGTTCCTGTTGGGCGCGGGGATGTACGCGTCGTTCATCGTGTTTCCGCAGATCGCGCAGCTGCCCAAGAGCACGGGCTTCGGCTTCGGCGCGTCGGTCGTGGTATCCGGCCTGTACCTGCTGCCCTCGACGGTGGGGATGATGGTCCTCGGCTTGTACGCCGGGCGGATCTCCCAGCGCTTCGGCTCTCGCGCAGCGCTGCTGACGGGAACGGCGTTCACCACCGCGGCGTTCGCCCTTCTCGTCGTGGCCCACAGCCATCCCTATGACCTACTCATATCCGCAGCCCTGCTCGGCGTCGGAATCGGCCTGGCGTTCGCGGCGCTCGGCAACCTGATCATCCAGTCCGTCCCCAGCCACCAGACGGGGGTGGCGACCGGCATGAACACCGTCATGCGAACGCTCGGCGGCGCGCTCGGCGGCCAGCTATCGGCGACCTTCATCGCCGCGCACACGCTCCGCGGGCACCCGGCGGTCACGGGCTTCACCGAGACCTTCCTGATGGCTACCGGCTTCCTGTTCGTGTGCCTGCTCGCTGGAGCGCTCGTGCCGAAGCGGCGCACGGGCCGGACGGCCGATGCCTGCCCGCAGGAGCCCGGCCTCGAGGCTTCCGCGCCGGAGGCCGTGCGCGCCTAAGGCTCATCGTTCCTCGAGATCTCACAGCGACACGCGCTCGCCCATCGTGACCGTGCGATCGTCTGGAAGGCGGAAGTACCCGACCGGGCTGGCGGCATTGCGTGCGAGCGCGAGAAACAGGCGCTTGCGCCACGGGTTCATGTCGCGGGCGCGAGTCGGCACGATCGTGATCTGAGATAGGAAATAGGAGGTCTCGTCGAGGTCGATCGAGCCCTCGATCAGCTTGCGGCGGACCGCCAGGTGAAGCATCGCGGGGACGTTCTGCGCATCCTGGAAGCCGAAGCGCACGATCAAGCCCGTGATCCCATCGGCGGAGTGTCCGAGCTCGTCACATGTGAGTCGATCGGCGTGGTAGACGTGCGGGACCCGCTCTGTCTCGATCGACAGGATGATCACCCGCTCGTGCAGGACGTGGTTGTGCTCCACGTTCGCGCGCAGGGCGAGCGGCGTGGTCTGTGGATGTGAATTGAGGTAGACCGCCGTGCCGGGCACACGCTGGACCGGAGGATCCCGACCGTCCAGCCGCTCGATGAAGTCCCGGAGCCGTCCCTCCTCCCGCATGCGGTTGGCGCTGACGATCTCTCGACCCCGACGCCAGGTCATCAGCAGCGTGAAGACGATCGCGGCGATCGCGAGCGGCAGCCAGCCCCCGTGCACCACCTTCGTGAGATTGGCGGCGAAGAACGACAGCTCCATCGTGAGAAAGACCGCCGCGCCGAGTGCGATCAGGCGCCGCGACCGGTGCCACAGCAGACGCGCGACCGCGAGGAACAGGACGGTGTTCAAGATGAAGGTGCCGGTGACGGCCACGCCGTAGGCGGAGGCGAGCGCGCCGGAGGAGCCGAACCCGATGACGATCGCGAGCACGACCACGAACAGGATCGCGTTGATCGCGGGCACGTAGATCTGGCCGATCTCCCTTCGGGAGGTATGGCGGACCGTCAGTCGCGGCAGGAAGCCAAGCTGCACCGCCTGGTGGGTCACGCTGAACGCACCCGAGATCACGGCCTGCGAGGCGATCACCGTAGCGACCGTGGCGAGCAGCATCATAGGTATCTGCGCCCACGTTGGCATGAGCAGGAAGAAGGGATTCCTCACCGCCCCCGGCGAGCGCAGGATCAGCGACCCCTGCGCGAGGTAGTTGAGCGTAAGAGCCGGGAACACGAGCAGGAACCACGCGCGGCGGATCGGGCGACGGCCGAAATGGCCCATGTCCGCATACAGAGCCTCGGCTCCCGTCACGGCCAGCACGACGGAGCCGAGCGCGATGAACGCCACGCTGCCGTGGTCGAGGAAGAATTGCGCGCCGTACGTTGGCGAGAGCGCCCTGATGATGCCGGGGTGCTGCGCGATCTCCACGATGCCGATGAGCGCGAGCACGCCGAACCAGACGGCCATCACCGGCCCGAACAGGTCGCCGACGAGCTTCGTGCCATAGCGCTGGATCGCAAAGAGCGCCGTGAGGACCGCCACGGTGATCGGCAGGACCATCGAGTGAAGGCTGGGCACCGCGACCTTCACGCCTTCGACTGCCGAGAGCACCGAGATCGCCGGTGTGATCGCGCCGTCGCCGTAGAACAGAGAGGCGCCGAGGATCCCCAGCGTCACGAGCATCAGCTTGGTGGCGTTTCGCTTGACCCGTGCTTTCTGCACGAGGGCGGTGAGCGCCATGATCCCGCCCTCGCCACCGTTGTCGGCCCGCATGATGAACGTCACGTACTTGACCGACACGACCATCGTGATCGACCAGAACACGAGCGAGATGACGCCGTAGACGTCCCCGGTCGTGGCGTGAACCGCGTGGTTGTCGGCGGTGAAGACCGTCTGCAGCGCATACAGCGGGCTCGTGCCGATGTCGCCGAACACCACGCCGAGCGCCCCCAGCGTGAGCGCGGCCATACCAGCCTTGGCCGGGCCGCGCCGATCGCTCGGTCCAGGCTCGGGATTGCTCGGTCCTGGCTCTGTCCTTCCCGGCGGCGGTTGTGCGGCGGCGGGCACCGGGCGACGTTATCGCTCGAGCGGACCGCGTCACCGGCGCGAAAGGCGCCGGTCGCAGTACGCGCGCATCAGTGGCAGCAGGTCGCTCAGGTCTTCTGAACCGACTCGCGCTATCGAGTATTCGCTCATCGCATGGTGAGGTGGTAGACGGGCGGCCCTTTTTTCGCGGCCTTGCAAGGGCCGGATAAGCTACCTCCCGCCATGGAGGCGATGCGCGCGGAGAGTAAGCCAGCAGGCGTTGTCGGGACGAGTGCGTCGCGGGGCAACGGGGCGGCTGTGCGAGGAACAGCGGAAGGTGCTCTTCCTCCCGCGACGCCGGCGAGGTCCATCTGGCGATGGAGGCCGTCGCGGGTGGCCGGTGCCGCGTTCGTGCTCGGGCTGGTCGTGACGGCGGCGTTTGCGCTGATCTCCCTTGCCCTGTACAACCAGAACGAGACTCACCTGTTGCGCCTGCGCGCGCGTGAGGTCGGCTCGGTGCTGTCCGCGACGGTTCCTTCGATTCAGACGACGCTCGCGTCTGCGGCCGAGCTCGCTGATGCAACCGGCGGCAACGCGCGCCGGTTCCGGACGTTCATGGCGCCGTACGTGGGCACCGGACGTCAGTTTGCGTCGGCTTCCCTGTGGCCTCTGGGGCGCTCCAAGTTGGCGCCCACGGTTGTGATGGGCACCACTCCGCTTCTCGCGTCGCTGCCCGAGCAGGCACGCGCGCTCTTCGCACACGGCGGGAAATCGCGGCTCCTGAGCGTCACGGGCATCCTTGGCTCGGCACGGCCGAGCATCGGCTTCGAGTTCAGCACGCCGGGCGTCAAGCATGGGTTTGCGGTCTATGTGGAGAATCCGCTTCCCAAGAACAGACGGTCGGCGCTCGCGAGCAACTCGGCCTTCTCGGATCTCAACTACGCGCTGTTCTTGGGTCGCTCGCGGAAGCGCAAGGACCTGCTCGTGACGAGCCTGCATCGGTTCCCCATCACTGGCCGGCAGGCCTCAGATGCGGTTCCGTTCGGGGACAGCGCGTTCACGGTGGTGGTGACGCCGAGGGGGCCGCTTGGCGGCACGTTCTTCGCCAAACTCCCCTGGCTGATCGTCATCGTCGGAGGGGTGCTCTCGCTCGCGGCCGCACTGATGACCGATCGACTGGCCCGGCGAAGGAAATACGCCGAGCAGCTGACCGGCGTCCTCGACCGTGTGGCCGCCGAGAAC
>DATHGU010000130.1:0-2942 GCA_035317495.1 Solirubrobacteraceae bacterium | reverse complement strand
GAAGCGCGCGCGCGGCGGCTTGGGCGTTGCGCGAAGCCGGCGCGAGCGAGGTGTCGGTGTGGAACCGCACGCCCGAGCGGGCCGAGGCGCTGGCGCGCGATCTCGGCGTGCGCACGATCGCGCGGCCGGAGCCCGCTGAGCTGCTCGTCAACTGCACGTCCGTCGGTCTGCAGCCGGCACCCGACGAGCTCGCCGCCCTCGGACTCACGCACGATCGCGTCGGCGACTATCGCCTCGTCATCGACCTCGTCTACCGCCGCGGGCGCACCGAACTGCTGAGCGCCGCCGACGAGCATGGCGTGCGCACGCTCGACGGACTGGCGATGCTCGTCGCCCAGGGCGCCCTCAGCTTCGAGCTGTGGACCGGGCGGCCGGCGCCGCTCGAGGTCATGCGGCGCGCCGCGCGCTTGTAGAAACTCCAAACATTCGTCCACTGGTGCACGAAGGGCTGCTGGGCCGGTGCTGCGGGGGTCGATGGGCCGCACTATGGACATCGATTTCGCAGATCTGCTGATGGAGGTCGTCTCGCGCCGGGCGTCGGATCTGCATCTGGCGGCAGGGGCGCATCCGACCGTGCGCGTGCGTGGGCGTCTCAGTCCGGTCGAGGACTATCCGAAGCTCTCCCCGACGGACACCCGCGAGATCATCTACTCGATCCTCAACGGCGATCAGCGCCAGCGCCTGGAGACCAACTGGCAGCTCGACTTCGCCTACTCGATCCCCGGGCACGCTCGCTTTCGCGTCAACGCCTACTTTCAGCGCGGCGCGCTCGGCGCGGCCTTTCGACTGATTCCTTTCAACTTGACTTCGATCGACGAGCTGGGCCTGCCCTCCACGGTGCACGAGTTCACGCGCAGGCCGCGCGGCTTCGTGCTCGTGACGGGCCCCACGGGCTCGGGAAAGTCCACCTCGCTGGCGGCGATGATCGACGAGATCAACGCCACGCGCGAGGAGCACATCATGACGATCGAGGATCCGATCGAGTTCCTGCACGGCCACAAGAAGTGCCTTGTCAACCAGCGCGAGCTGGGCACTGACGCGCAGAGCTTCGGGGAGGCCCTGAAGGCGGCCCTGCGGCAGGACCCCGACGTGATCCTGGTCGGCGAGATGCGCGACCTGGAGACGATCTCGACCGCCTTGACGGCGGCCGAGACCGGGCACCTCGTGTTCGCCACCCTGCACACGCAGGACACAGCGCAGACGATTGACCGGATCATCGACGTGTTCCCGGCGCACCAGCAGGGGCAGGTCCGTGTGCAGCTGTCGGTCGCGCTGCAGGGCATCATGACCCAGCAGCTGCTGCCCAACGCCGACGGTTCCGGTCGCGTTGTCGCGACGGAGATACTCGTGCCCAACCCGGCCGTGCGCAACCTGATCCGCGAGGGCAAGACGCACCAGATCTACTCGGTGCTGCAGACCAGCTCGGCGTCGGGCATGCAGACGATGGACGCCTCGCTGGCGACGCTCGTGCGCCAGGGGCAGATCACCCGGAAGCTCGCCGAAGCGCGCTCCTCGACGCCTGAGGAGCTGGGCCGACTGCTCGGCGCCGGATCGCTGGTCGCCGCCTAGCGGGTCGCGAAGATGAGCACCTACGTATTCAAGGCGATGGATCTCGCGGGGATCAAGGCCCGCGGTGAACTCGAGGCCGACTCCAAGCAGGCGGTCTCCGATCAGCTCAAGCAGCGCGGGCTGATCGTCCTGGACATCGCCGACAAGCACGCCTCCCGCGAGATCGAGCTGGCCTTCATGAAGTCCGTGAAGGCCGGGGAACTCGCCGTCTTCTCGCGGCAGCTCTCCACGATGATCTCGGCTGGGATGAGCATCCTGCGGGCCCTCTACGTGCTCGAGGAGCAGACTGAGGGCAAGTTCCTCAAGGAAACGATCGTGGCGGTGCGCAAGGATGTCGAGGCCGGCCTCTCGCTGAGCGACTCGATGGCGCGCCATCCGAAGGTCTTCAGCCCGCTGTTCGTCGCGATGGCGCGGGCCGGAGAGGCCGGAGGCGTGCTCGAGGACGCGCTCATGCGCGTCGCCGACCAGCTCGAGAAGGACGCCTCGCTGCGTCGCCAGATCAAATCGGCGATGATCTATCCGGCGCTCGTCATCATCTTCGCGGTCGGCGTGATGATGGCGCTGGTCGCCTTCCTGGTGCCAGTTTTCGAGGGTGTCTTCAAGCAGTTCGGCGGCGAACTTCCGAAGATCACGCAGGTCTCGGTTTTCCTATCCCATGCCGTGACCGGTTACTGGTGGCTGATCTTCCTGCTGGCCGCCGGCGCGGTCGTTGCGTTCATCAAGTGGAAGGGCTCGAAATGGGGCCGGCCGCAGTGGGACCACCTCCGCCTGCGCATCCCGATGAAGATCGGCACGATCGTCCAGCAGGTGGCCGTGGCGCGGTGGTCGCGCACGCTGTCCTCGCTCACGAGCGCCGGCGTCCCGCTGCTCCTCGCGCTCGACATCACCGGAAAGACGGGCGGCAACGTCGCGGTCGAGAAGGCGATGGACGGCGTGACCGCGTCGGTCAAGCGCGGCGGCACGATCGCCGCGCCGCTGGCCCAGGCGCCGATCTTTCCGACGATGGTCACCCACATGGTCGGCGTCGGCGAGGAAACGGGCGCTCTGGACGCGATGCTCGACAAGGTGGCGGACTTCTATGAGGACCAGGTCGAAGCCTCGGTCAAGGCGCTGACCTCGATCCTCGAGCCGATCATGATCATCGTGATCGGCGGCATCGTCGGCTTTATCGTCATCTCGATGTACATGCCGCTGTTCACGGTCTACAACAGCATCAAATAGCGCTCGGGCAGGGCGGTCGCGGCACAGCGCGCGGAGTGGGTCGCGCCTCCAAGCTCAGCTCTCGGCTCGCTCGAGGATCCGCAGCTCGTGCTCGACGACCGACAGCGACACGTGTCCGTCGAGCAGCTCGAGAAGCTGCTCACCGGCGAGCT
>DATHGU010000129.1:0-7428 GCA_035317495.1 Solirubrobacteraceae bacterium | reverse complement strand
GCGGCACGTCGACGCGAATGCGCTTCAGGGCACCTTCGGGCACTCTCGTCGTGCCGGAGCCGGTGTGGTTCAGTTCGAAGGTCGTTATGCCCCATTGCGGGTGTCCGGCTGACTGCGTAAATGCTTCTTCCGGATTCGCTTCGACGCTCGAGTACGTGCACGTGTGGTTGATGCATGTCCCGGCTTCGAAGTTGCCTTCGGTCACGCCGAACGCGGCCTGCGCGGCGGGCGCGACCCCGGCGATCAGGGCGGTCATGACAAGCCCGAGGAGGGCGGCGCGGACGTATGACCTGATGGCGATTTGAATCCTCACATCTCACCTCGCGGTAAATCGGGGCCTCATATATTTCGGACCCGACGAGCGCTCGGTTGAGCTGCTGGGCGCCGAGCAGACGGATCTCTACCCCCGTTTGCGCGGCTCTACGCAGGAATCGACGATCGAAGGACGTCTGAGGCGGGCCCGCGCGACACCCGGAGATAGCCGATCGCCGCTCGCGACTAGCCGTCGCGCGAGACGTACGGCGCGAGCTCGCGCCGAGCGATCGACAGCTTGTGCACCTCGTCGGGGCCGTCGGCGAGGCGCAGCGTACGCAGGTGCGCGTAGGCGGTGGCGAGTCCGAAGTCGTCTGAGACGCCTCCGCCGCCGTGCACCTGGATCGCGCGGTCGAGCACCTTCAGCGCGACGTTGGGGGCGGCGACCTTGATCGCCGCGATCTCAGTGCGCGCGTGGCGGTTGCCGACGGTGTCCATCAGCCAGGCGGCCTTCAGCGTCAGCAGACGCGCCATCTCGATCTCGATGCGCGACTCGGCGATCCAATCCTGAACGTTGCCGCGCATCGCGATCGGCTGGCCGAACGTCACACGTGAGACGGCGCGCGTGCACATCGCCTCGAGCGCCCGCTCGGCGGCTCCGATCGCGCGCATGCAGTGGTGGATGCGTCCTGGGCCGAGGCGCGCTTGGGCGATCATGAAGCCGTCGCCCTCCCCGGCGATCAGGTTCGGCACGGGCACGCGGACGTCCTTGAAGTCGACTTCCGCGTGGCCCTCCTGGTCCTGGTAGCCGAACACCGTGAGCCCGCGCATGACGGTCACGCCGGGCGTGTCCAGGGGCACGAGGATCTGGCTTTGCTGCTTGTGGGTGGGCGCGTCGGGCTGCGTCTTGCCCATCACGATGATGATGCGGCAGTTGGGGTGCAGGGCATTCGACGTCCACCACTTGCGCCCGTTGAGCACGTACTCCTCGCCGTCGCGCTCGATGCGCATGGCGATGTTCGTCGCGTCTGAGCTCGCCACGTCGGGCTCGGTCATCGCGAACGCCGAGCGGATCTCGCCCTCGAGCAGCGGCGCCAACCAACGCTCCTTCTGCTCGGGAGTGCCGAACTGGTGGAGCACCTCCATGTTGCCCGTGTCGGGCGCCGAGCAGTTGCAGGCCTCCGATGCGATGCGCGAGCGACCGAGGATCTCCGCGAGCGGCGCGTAGTCGGCGTTCGAGAGCCCGGCGCCGTGCTGCTCGTCGGGCAGGAACATGTTCCACAGGCCGGCCTCGCGCGCGCGCTTCTTCAGCTCGTCCATGATCGCCGGCTGGTGGTGCGGGTCGCCGGAGTCGCGCAGCTGGCGCTCGTAGGTCTCCTCGGCCGGATAGATGTGCTCATCCATGAAGGCCGTGAGGCGCTCCTTGAATGCAGAACAGCGCTCGCTTGGCTCGAAGTCCATGCCTCTCCTTTTCTCCGGCGGATCTGAGGGGTGTATATCGAGTCTTCCGCGTGCGTGGGCGACGGTCGCCAGCGTCATCGCTACGGTGTGCTCGCTGATGGCGGCCGGAACAGCGGACAGAGCGACTCGATCGGCCAGCGCTCGCCGCCACACCGCCCCGGCGCTGCTCCTGGCGCTGCTCGGTACGGTCGCGCCGATATTCGGCTGCGGCGGCGGCGGACGCGCCGCATCTTCGGCCGGCGTAGGCGCCACGCGCTCGGCGTCGGTCGAGCGCACCGTCCCCCCGAGCGGCAATGTGTCCGCGGGAGGCGCGTCCTCCCGCGGCGGTCGGCCCAACATCGTGTTCGTGTTGACCGACGATCTGTCGGAGAACCTCATCCGCTACATGCCGCACGTGCTGCATATGCAACGCAGCGGGGTGAGCTTCAGCAACTACTTCGTGACCGACTCGCTGTGCTGCCCCTCGCGGGCCTCGATCCTGACCGGCCGCTATCCGCACGACACCCGCGTTTTCGACAACAGCCCGCCCGAAGGCGGCTACAGCGTCTTTCGCGAACGTGGCGAGGAGCAGGAAACATTCGCGCTCGCGTTGCAGCGCAAGGGCTACAGCACGGCGCTGATGGGCAAGTACCTGAACGGCTACAAGCCGAACGGCGCGGTCGCGGGGCTCGGCCTGGGCGCCACTGCGGGCGACGGGGCGAGCATCGCCGTCGGCGCGCAGGGCGGCGCGCGCGTGCCGCCCGGATGGAGTGAGTGGGACGTGGCCGGCGACGGCTATCCCGAGTACGGCTACCACATGAACAGCGACGGCCGCGTCCGCGCGTACGGATACCGACCACAGGACTACCTGACGAACGTGATCGCGCGAAAGGGCCTCGCGTTCATCGCTCGCGCGGCCGCGCGCCGCCGGCCGTTCATGCTCGAGCTTGCGACGTTCGCGCCGCACTCCCCGTACACGCCGGCCCCGCGAGACTACGGCGAGTTCCCCGGCCTGCGCGCACCGCGGACGCCGGCCTTCAATACGATCGGCCGCGACGAGCCGGGCTGGCTGAGCCGCTTCGAGCCGCTCGGCCCCGCTCAGATCGCGCTGATCGACAGCAAGTTCCGCGAGCGCGCGCAGGCGGTTCAGGCGGTCGACCGCATGATCGGCGAGATCCAGGCCGAGCTCGTCGCGAAGGGGCTCGCACGCGACACCTACATCGTGTTCAGCTCCGACAACGGCCTGCACATGGGCGAGCACCGACTGCGCCCCGGCAAGCTCACCGCCTTCGACAGCGACATCAAAGTCCCGCTCGTCGTCACCGGGCCGGGCGTGCCGGCTGGTCGCACGCTGACGGCGATGGCCGAGAACATCGACCTCTGCCCGAGTTTCGAGGAGCTCGCCGGTGCGGCGGTCCCGCCGCGCGTCGACGGGCACAGCCTGCTCGCGCTGATGCACGGCGAGCGCGTACCGGGGTGGCCCCGGGAGATCCTCGTCGAGCACCACGGGCGCGTGCTCGACAAGGAAGACCCCGACCTTCCGATTCGCGGCTCGGGCAACCCGCCGAGCTACGAGGCGATCAGGACGCCGCGCAGCCTGTACGTCGAGTACGAGACAGGCGAACGCGAGTACTACGACCTGCGGCGCGATCCGTTCGAGCTGCACAACCTCGCCGCGCAGCTCGGTCCCGGGCGCGCGCGAAGGCTGCACCGGTCGCTCGTGCGCGTGGAGCGCTGTCACGGTGCGCGCTCGTGCGGACGCGCGCAACATGGCGCCAGCTGAGGTCATAGGCTGGCGCGATGAGCGACGAGCACGGCGCCGCCAGCTACCGCGAAGCCGGCGTGGACTATGCAGCCCTCGACGCGGGTAAGCGTCTAGCGATTGCGAACGCGCTGTCCACGTCGCACCTGCTCGCCGCGCGCGGCGCGCGTGCGCTCGACGCCTCCCGCGGTGAGCCGGCGTTCGTGTTCGAGCTCGACGGGCGCGCGCTGGCGTTCGTCGTCGAGGGCCTGGGCACGAAGTCGATCATCGCCCGCCAGGTGCTCGACACCCAGCGAACCAACCATTTCGGCGACGTCGCCTACGACACCGTCGCGGCGATCCTCAACGACCTCTGCTGCGTCGGCGCGCTGCCGCTCGTCGTCAACGCGTACTTCGCGACGGGCTCCTCGGACTGGTACCGCGAGCCAGAGCGTGGCGCTGCGCTGCTCGAGGGTTGGCGCAGGGCATGCGCCGATGCGTGCTGTGCGTGGGGGGGAGGCGAGTCGCCGTCGCTGCCCGGGCTCGTCGACGAGCGCGACATCGAGCTGGCCGGCGCGGCTGTCGGCATCGTGCCGACGGGACGTTCGCCGATCCTCGGCGAGCAACTGCGGCCCGGCGATGAGATCGTGCTGGTGTCCTCGAGCGGCCTGCACGCCAACGGCGCCTCGCTGGCCCGGCTGATCGCCGGGCGCCTGCCCGACGGCTACGCCACTCCGCTGCCGGACGGCACGATGCTCGGCGAGGCGCTGCTCGCCCCGAGCGTTATGTACGCCCCGCTCGTGGCGGCCGTTCTAGAGGCCGGCCTGGCGCCGACCTACATCAGCCACGTGACCGGCCACGGCCTGCTCAAGCTGATGCGCCCCCCAAAGCCGCTCACCTACCGCATCGAGCGCCTGCCGCCGGTGCCCGCCGTGCTCGACTTCCTCGTGGCGCAGGCGGAGCTCGACGCGCACGCGGCCTATTCGACGTTCAACATGGGCTCGGGCTATGCGATGTACTGCGCCGCCGGCGACGGCTCGCGCGTCGCGCGCATCGCGCAGGGCATCGGCCTCGAAGCGCTGCTAGCCGGGCGCGTCGAGGAGGGCCCGCGGCGGGTGATCCTGGAGCCGATCGACGTACGCTTCGACGGCGACGAGCTCGAGCTGTCGCCCAGCTGACGTGAGCCTCAAGGACAGCGTTAGTGTTCGGTTAGGGCCGCGTCACCTTCGACAGGGCCACATCGTGTCTCGCCCGCGGCCTCGCAGCGGCGGCCCGCAAGCCCGTGCCATCGGCCGCTTGCCACTTGCAGCGATTGGCGACGATGGATATGTTGTGTGAAGACATCGCCACTGTTCTCCGGTGAATTGCCGGAGATCTCGATATCGCCGGACCGACATCGGTACCGGAGCTACCCGGATCGAGGCGGACCTGTCCATCAACAGAGGAGAGAAAACTGATGCGCAGAGCATCCACCTGTCTGGCCTTGCTCGGCTGCCTTGTCGCCCTTGGCGTCCCCCGCCGCGCTGGCCGAACCAACCGCCGCAATCACGTCGTTCAAAGCCAAGACGGTCCCGATCCCGAAGCCGGGCGGCGGCACCTACCCGCACACGGGCAACATCCTCCCGTCCAAGGGTGGACTCGGCGCTGCGGTCGAAGCCACGTACGCGATCTCCGGGTCAGGCTACGGCGCGACCCCGCAGAACCCAGCCGGCGGGATCCCGCCGCTGTCGTCGGTCAACTTCTACCTGCCGGCCGGCGCGAAAATCAACTCCAGCGCGTTCGCAACCTGCTCGGAATCGGTGCTCAAAAACACCGGTCCGAGCGGATGCAGCAAGAGCTCCGTTGCGAGTCCCATCGGCCACGCCCTCGGCGAAGTGACATTCGGCTCAGAACGTGTTCCGGAGGAAGCCTCGCTGCAGGCGTTCTTCGGCAGCAACAAGGGTCTGCTCTTCTACGTCCAGGGCAGCAGCCCGGTGTCGCTTGAATTCGTCTCCAGTGGCACGTACGTCAACTCGGCGCCGCCCTATGGCCTCGAGCTCAAGACGCTCGTGCCCGCGATCGCGACCGTGCCCGGCGCCGCGCTCGCATCGACGAAAACGATCAACATCAAGGTCGGCGCCGCGATCAAAAAGGGCAAAAAGCTGATCTCGTACGGCACTCTGCCGAAGAAGTGCCCGAAGGGCGGCTTCCCCGTGAAGACCGAACTGAACTTCGGCGGCACGTTCGGCGGCGAACGCGAATTCGGGATTCCGGAGAAAACGGTGACGGCTCTCTTCAAAGCACCCTGCCCCAAGTAAGGGAAGGCAGCCGCGAACTTGCGCCGCATGGGCGTAAACTCGCTTGCAGTCAGGTGGGACGGGCGGCTCCATCGAAATCGGTGGGGCCGCCCGGCTCGTTGTTGAACATCAAGGAAGGAAAGGGTTGAGGACGCAGACCGTCGGGTGGAGGAGAGGCGCGGCCGCGGTCGTCGCCCTTCTCTGCGTGGCCGCGCTCGCCGCGGTCGTGCTGCTCGCTACGTCCGCCGGCGGCTCGAACGGCTCCTACACGGTGCGTGCGATCTTCGACGAGGCCGGCAACATCATCGCCGGCGAGAACGTGAAGATCGACGGCGTCAAGGTGGGAACCGTCGGCTCGGTCACCGCGACGCCGCAGGCGAAGGCCGCGGTCGTCCTGAACATCTCCAACCCGGGCTTCAAGGACTTCCGCTCCGACGCGAGCTGCACGGTCCGCCCGCAGGCGCTGATCGGCGAGAAGTTCGTCGACTGCCTGCCGACGCAGCCGCGCGTCGCCGGCACGCCGCTGCCGCCGGCGCTGGAGAAGATCGGCAAGGGGCACGAAGGCTCCGGGCAGTACCTGCTGCCGGTGCAGAACACGCACAGCCCGGTCGACGTCGACCTGCTCGGCGACATCTCGCGCCTGCCCGAGCGCCAGCGCCTGACGATCATCCTCAACGAGCTCGGCGCCGGTTTGGCCGGGCGCGGGAGCGACCTGAAGGCGGTGATCCGCCGCGCGAACCCGGCGCTGCAGGAACTCGACCGTGTGCTGGCGATCCTCGCCAGCGAGAACAAGGTGCTGGCCAAACTGGCCGTCGACTCCGACCAGGCGCTGAAACCGTTCGCAGCCGTGCGCAACCGGGTGGCCGACTTCATCGTGCAGAGCAACACGGTCGCCCAGGCGACCGCCAGGCACCGCGGCGCGCTGGCGCGCAATCTGCAGCTCTTCCCGCCGTTCCTCAAGCAGCTCGGGCCGGCGATGGAACGGCTCGGCCGCTTCGCCGATCAGACGACGCCGGTGTTCAGGAACCTGAAAGTCGCCGCGCCGGGCATCAACCAGGCCTTCACCCACCTGCCCGCCTTCTCCAACAGCTCGACCGTGTTCTTCAAAAGCCTCGGCAGCACGGCGAAGGTCTCCGGGCCGGCGCTGGTGTCGCTGCAACCGCTGCTCGGTCGCCTGGAATCGCTCGGCACCGCCGCCAAGCCGTTCGCCGGCAACGCAGCGGAACTGCTCTCGAGCCTGCGCGACACCGGCGGCTTGGAGCGTATTCTCGACTTCATCTTCCTCGGCGCCGGCTCCACGAACGGCTACGACGCCCTTGGCCACTTCCTGCGCGCTGAAGCGATCGGAAACGGTTGCCTCTCGTACGCGGTCTCGACGGCTGCTCAATGCTCCAACGCGAAACTGTTCGGCACGGCCGGCTCCACGGCGTCGGCCGCATCGAGCAGGGCTCCGAGCGCCACGAGCGTCGTCATGGCGCGCACGCTGGCCGCTCTGAAAGGAGCTACGCCCGCTCAGGCGATCGCGAAATTCCCGGGGCCAACGGCGGTCACCGCGGCCCCCTCGGACGCGCCCGCCAGCGGCGGCAAGCCTACCGCGCAGCCCGTCGGCGGGGCGAGTGCCGGCACCACCTACTACAAGCCCTCGGCCGAAGGCCCGGGTGCCGGTGGCCTGCTGCTCAACTACCTGCTGGGCAACTGAGGTGACGCGATGACCCCGAC
>DATHGU010000128.1:0-7440 GCA_035317495.1 Solirubrobacteraceae bacterium | reverse complement strand
GGAATCATCGCGGCTTGGCCGAACGGATTACAGCGGTGCCGCAGGCGCCGAGGCTGACCGCGACCGCAGAGAATTGACAGGCCGGCGACATCGGGGGCGCTTGTCGGTATTGACCGCCCACGGTCACGTCGTTGGGCGGTTTGCCGCGCCTGAGTCGGAGGCGGCCGTATCCACGGTCTCGACCGGCGTCCTGTCGTCTGACGCGTTCGGGTCACCGAGCAGCTGGAAGATGTTGGACTGTACCCAGTCGCCGTCGAGATCGTCGTCCGCCGCCGCGGGGGGCGCCGCCGCCGTCGGGGTTGGGGGCCGGTCCGAGGCGCCGGGGCTGTAGATAAGCCGCGCACGGCGCGCTTCCTGACGACCTTCGGGCGTCCAGAACTCCAGCTGCTTGATCCGCTCTGATCGCGCGCCTGTCCAGTTGCTGAGGTCGAGCGTGAAGCCGACGAATCGCCGGCCACGGTACCGACCAGTCTGGACCGAAAGGTTGCCGATCTCGTGCAGCAGACGTAGGTCGGCTAGCGCTTGGATCTCCCGTCCCCATTCATCCTCCTGCAGATGGGTGCCTTCGACCAAGAACACGTTCGTGCCGTTGACGTCGAGACAGAACTTCGCGAGGTCCGACAGTCGCTCGCGGACTGCATCGGCGTCCGGCCCGGCATCCCTCGCGAGATCCTGCTGCTTGAGCGACGAGAGTTCCGCCGAGGCCTCATTCACGTCCTCCGCCCCGATCCGGTTGTGCTGCCGCGTGGGGTTCTCACTTCGCTCGTTGGCGTTCCGTAGAGCAGTTTGCGTCAAGTAGAGATAGTCGCGTGCAACACCGCCCGAGCCGAGGACTAGTCGCTGGCGGCCACCCTCCGTGATGAGCGCGTCGATCGAGACACCCAGGGGCTGGCATATCCCTGCGAGAACAGCCTCAAGAAAATTCTGCGCGGCCGTGAACTGCGACAGCGTGATATCCAACGAAATCTCCGATGCATCCTGCGGAATCTGCATGCCGCGCGGGGGGTTGCCCTCCACGAATGGGTTCAACCGGTGACGCACACCGCACACCTTGAGGAAGATGTTCAGGTTCTTGACGACCTGGTGCAGGTAGGCGAGTACCTCTGGCTGATCCTCATACGGGACGTGGTAGAAGTCGTCGAGCACAATCAACGTGGGCTTCTCGCCGAGCGCCTCCTGCGCTGCCTCAAGCTCCTTGCGGATCAGCACCGCCACGCTGAGCAGCCCGTCCATCTTCGTTTGCTCCTCGCTGGCGACGGAAGTCTCTTTGCTGTCCTTCCTGCGGTGCCCGCTAAAACCTCCCTTCGCGCCTTGCCCGCGGTAGCGAAGCCCGCCGAAGAGTCCGGCAGACGCGTCCGTACCCTTCGATTGGAGTTCTCGAACGGTCCGCTGAGCAACCTGCGGCTGCGCCAGCAGTCTGCGCAGGATCGTCGTCAGCTGCTTCAGCTTGCGGCGCGCCGTCGCACATGCGAGTCGCTGGTCGATCCGGTACCAGGCATCCGGCTTAAGCCGCTCGGTCAGACCTGTCAGGAGCTCGATCAGCAGCTCGATGAGGACGTCAGGATAGGGGCGGCTGCGCAACGTCTCGATGTCAACGAAGACGACATTGCTCTCGGGCTGCTCCTGGCTCTCGATCTTCCGCAGGAGCGTCGACTTGCCGACTCCGCGCCGCCCAAGCACGAACTGATGACGGCGTGCCGCCGTCTCCTCCAAGATCCCGACGCGCGGTGCCACGAAGCGGTCGGCGGTCCGCCGGTCAGCGCGTGCGGCCTCGGCCAAGGCCGCCAGGAGCCTTGGCAGCTGCTCGTCTGATATGGGCTGGACTGCGTCCGTCATCACAGCGCAATATAGGCGCGAACGACGGATCGAAGCCCGCTCTCTCGAAGGCCCCGCATACAACCGCTGCGGTCCGATTGCGGTCCATGTCGGCTGCTTCTGCGGTCCGTTTGCGGTCCCGAGTACGAAAGTCCAGCGCGAGCGCGAGTGGCCGCGTCCTGCGAGGCCCAGCATTTTCGGGGAACTTCGCCTCTGTTCGCCCGCCTTCGCAGACAAAAAGTATCGGGGCGCCGAGATTCGAACTCGGGACCTCACCGACCCGAACGGTGCGCGCTACCAGGCTGCGCCACGCCCCGATGCGCCATCAGTATTCCATACCGCTATCTTCGCTCGGTGCCCGCCGCCGTGCGCGACATCCTCGAGGAGCTCGACGGCATTCTGCAGCCGGCGCGCTTCGAGGACTACGGACCGAACGGCCTGCAGGTTCCGGGCGCGGCGGAGGTCGCGACCGTCGCGACGGGAGTCTCCGCGCAGCTGGAGCTGTTCGAGCTGGCGGCGGCCGAGCGGGCACAGCTGCTCATCGTGCACCATGGCCTCTTCTGGGGGTCCGGTCCAGGACCCATCGACGCCTCGCTGAAGCGTCGCCTGGAGGTCCTTTTCGCGGGCGACATCGGCCTGGCCGCCTACCACCTGCCGCTCGACGCCCATCCTGAGTTCGGCAACAACGCGCTGCTCGCGCGTGCGCTCGGCGCCGAGCGACTCGAGCCATTCGCGTTGCACCATGGCGAGCCGATCGGCTTTCTCGCGCACCTGGCCGCCGATGGCATCGAGGCGAGCGAGCTGTTCGCGCGCGTCGGCGAGATCACCGCGCGCGAGCCGCTCGTGTTCGAGGCGGGCCCCGCGCAGGTGCGCAGCGTCGCGATCGTCTCGGGCGCGGGGTCGGACTACCTCGCCGACGCGGCCGCGGCGGGAGCCGACGCGCTGCTCACCGGCGAGCCGGCCGAGCGCGTCATGGCACAGTCGCGCGAGTCCGGCCTGCACTTCATCGCCGCCGGTCACTACGCGACCGAGACGCTCGGCGTCAGGCGCCTCGGCGAGCATCTCGCCGAGCGCTTTGGCGTGCGCCACGTGTTCCTCGACGTGCCCAACCCCGTCTGAGCGAGAGCGTCGGCGGCGCGCTCCGCAAATGGCGCGTTCTCGCTCTAACATTGGGCTGGTCAGCCAGCCTGTTCGTTCGAGGAGGAGGGGAGTCGCAAATGGAGGCCACCGCAACGGCGTCGACCACGGGGTCGACAACGGGGTCGCAAACGATCGCCGATCTGATCCCGTGCGCCGGTGCTGCGTATGTGGCCAACACGGCGATCCGCTACAGGCGCGACGGCGCTTGGCACGACGTCAGCTACAGGCAGCTCGCCGACACCGTGCAGGAGATCGCGCTCGGGCTGATCGACGTCGGCATCAAGCCCGGCGATCGCGTCTGCATCCTCGCCAACACGCGCCCTGAGTGGTCCTACGCGGACATGGCCGCCACGTCGGCAGGCGCCGTGGTCGTGCCGATCTACCAGACCAACTCGCCCGAGGAGTGCCTGTGGGTGATCTCCGACTCCGACGCCTGCGCGATCATCTGCGAGGACGAGGAACAGCTCGAGAAGATCGCCGCGATTCGCGAGCAGATCCCGGGCATTCGCACGATCATCGTTATCGACTCTCCGGCCGGCGAGCCCGCCTCCAACGGAGCGTCGTCGGCCGCGCGCTCGCTCGGCGCGATCAGCATCGACGAGGTTCGCGAGCGCGGGCGCTCGCACTCCGTCGAGGAGCTCGAAACGCGGCGCGCGGCGGTGCGCCGCGAGGATCCCTTCACGTTCATCTACACCTCCGGTACGACCGGACCGCCGAAGGGCTGCGTCCTCACGCATGGCAACTACCGCGCGATCATCGACATGGTCGCGGAGGCCGGCGAGATCCAGGGCGACGAGGTCATCTACCTGTACCTGCCGCTCGCGCACTCCTTCGCGCTGCTGATCCAGCTCGCCGTCTTCGACCTCGGCGGCACGCTCGCGTATTTCGGCGGCGACACAAAGCAGATCATGGACGAGCTGATGGAGGTCAAACCGACCTACCTGCCATCGGTGCCACGCGTGTTCGAGAAGATCTACACGGTCGCGCACGGCGCGATCGAGGCCCAACCGCCCGAGGAGCAGGCGCGTGCCGCGGAGGCGGTCGAGCTTGGCGTGAAGGTGCGCGACATGATGAACCGCGGCGAAGTAGTGCCCGAGGAGCTGCAGAAGCCCTTCGAAGAAGCCGACGAGCAGCTGTTCAAGAACGTTCGCGCGATCTTCGGCGGCAACGTGCGCCACGCGACCAGCGGCGCAGCGCCGATCGCGCGCGAGATCCTCGAGTTCTTCTGGGCATGCGGCGTGCCCGTGCTCGAGGGCTATGGAATGACCGAGACGGCGACGGCGGCGACGACATCGACCGTCGCCAACCATCGCTTCGGCACGGTCGGTCGCGCGCTGCCGGGCGTCGAGCTGAAGATCGCCGACGATGGCGAGATCCTCGTCAAGGGCCCGAACATCTTCCGCGGGTACCACAACAACGCCGACGCCAGCTTCGGCGCGGTCGAGAACGGCTGGCTGCACACGGGCGATCTCGGCTCGATCGACGAGGACGGCTACCTGTCGATCACCGGCCGCAAGAAGGACATCATCATCACCGCCGGCGGCAAGAACCTCACGCCCGCGAACATCGAGAACGACCTGAAGCAGTGCCGCTGGATCTCCCAAGCGGTGATGCACGGCGATCAGCGTCCCTACCCCGTCGTGCTGATCACGCTCGACGAGGAAGAGATCCCGATCTTCGCCGGCGAGCACGACCTGCCCACGGACATCCCCTCGCTCGCGCAAACCCCCGAGGTCCGCTCGCTGATCCAGCATGAGGTCGACCGCGCGAACGCCAAATACGCGCAGGTCGAGCAGGTCAAGAAGTTCGCGATCCTCGATCATGACCTCTCGCAGGCGACGGGCGAGCTGACGCCCACGTTGAAGGTCAAGCGCAAGGTGGTCAACGAGAAATACGCGGACGTCTTCGACGCGCTGTACGCCGGCTGAGGCGGCCATACCGAACGGCCTTCGGCTCCTTGCGGTCGGCCTGCCGCAGGTTGGTTGCCGGGAGCCGGGTCGTTAGCTGCGAACATAGGCATTGTGCGGACCGATCCCAGTGACAACGGCGGCCTGTTCGTCGGCCGCCGGCCCGGCACGGCGCCCGTTCGCTTTCGTGCCCTGCCCAAGCGCGGCAGCGAGTCGCGCCAGCGCGTCGACGGCTCGCTCGCGGGCGCGATGCTCGCGGCGATGATCTTCCTCAGCCTGCTCTGCTGGGGGCCGATTCCACTCGCCTGCCTGTGGGTCGGCTCGCAGATGGACTACCTCTCCGGGAGCGTCGGCGTCGGCATCCTCGTCTCGTTCATCGCGCTGTTCGTGCTGCTGTTCGGAACGCTCATGCTGCTCAAGCGTCTCGACCAGGCCTGGATACTCGTCCGCCGCGCCGCAGGCCACGACCAGCGCACGGGAGTGATGGGCCGCATCTTCGGCGCCACCGCGGTTGTCTGTGGCCTCGCGTTCGCCTTCTGGTTCGTCGTGATCCATGGGCCGGGCTCGGTCACGATCTCGGGCAACGGGAAGTCGTGAGCGGCCCAGCGAGCGCCGCGCCGCAAGCACGCGCCGCAGCCAGCATCGCCTGCTAGAACGGGCCGTGCCGTGAGTCTGCTCGACTACTACCGCCAGTTCGAAGGGATGTCCGAGGAGGAGATCAACGTTGGCCTGCGCGAGGAGGCCGCCGAGCGCCGCCGCAAAGCCCTCACGCGCGTCGATACGCTCGACCTCTCGCAGACCACCTGGCCCGAGCTGCCGCATCCGCGGATCGTCAACGCGATCACGTTCATCGCCCGCCGCGGGCTAAATCGCTACCCGCATCTGCGCGGCTCGGACCTGCGCAACGAGCTTGCCGCAAGCCTGCAGATCGATCCCGCGCGACTGATCCTCGGCAATGGCGCCGCGGAGCTGCTCAGCTCGGCCACGCGTGCGCTGATCGAGCCGGGCCAGCAGCTGCTCACCTCCTGGCCCGCCTATCCCCTCTACCCGATCATGGCGCGGCGCGCGCACGGTCGTGCAGTGCCGGTCGGCGGCGGCATCGATGCCCTGCTCGAGGCGGCCCGCGAGCCGCAGACGCGCGTGATCGCGCTGGCCAATCCGAACGACCCGACGGGCGAGCTGATCACGACCGCCGAGCTGCAGCGCCTGCTCGAGGGACTGCCGGACGATGTCGCGGTGCTGCTCGACGAGTCGCTCGTGGAGTTCGTCGACGCACAGCCCACCGACGATTCGCTGAAGCTGCTCGAGCACCATCCTCGCCTGTTCGTCTTCCGCAGCTTCTCCAAGGCGTGGGGCCTGGCCGGCCTGCGCGTCGGCTACGCGATCGGCGGACCGGGCGCGCAGCAGCTGCTCGCCGAGCTCGAGCCCGACCTGGGGGTCTCGGAGGTCTCGCAGGCCGGCGCTCTGGAGGCGCTGCGTACGTGCTCCGGGCTGCTCGCCCTAAACGTGGCGAGAGTCAGGGAAGAGCGTCCGCGCCTGACCGCAGGGCTGCGCGAGCGCGGCTTCGAGGCCAGCGACAGCCAGGCCAACTTCGTATGGGCAGCGCACCCCGCCCTGCAGGGCGGAGAGCTCGCGGCGCGCCTGGCACAGGCCGGCGTGCTGGTGGCCGAAGGCGCGGCGCTCGGCGAGCCCCAGCATGTGCGCATCGGCATCCGCGACAGCGCGGCGACGACCCGCCTGCTGGCGGCGATCGACAAAGCGCTGTAGCGACCCGAAACCCCGCGGATCAGCTGGCGGAGCCTGACTGGCGAAGCAACGTCCCCGTGGTTCCCTCGAGGATCTTGCGCCAGGCGCTCACCTGTTCGGGCTCGGCGTCGAAGTGCTCGACGACCTTGCGAACCCGCTTGGCCGAGATGTCGATCTCGTGGCGCTCGGCAATCGCCTGGTAGCGCTCGTATTCGTCGGCCAGGTGTTTGGTGACCGACTCGAAGCCGTGGCGGGCGATCTCCACGCGTGAGGCGAAGTTCATCATCGAGGTCTGGAACATCAGCTCGTCGGTCGGCTCCGGCTCGATCAGCACGATGTCCACGCCCGGGTAGCGCTGCTCCCAGCCCTTGGCCAGTTCGTGCAGGCGCTGATGCGCGACTAGCTTGAACGCCTGGTAGCCGATCTGCGGGAAGCCCATGTCCGAGACGCGCCGCGGTCGCGTTCCGCGCAGCGTCCACACCCGCTCGGCGAAGTCGTTCACGAACGGCACGATCGGGTTGATCACGACGATCAGCTTCGCTCCCGCCTCGACGGCGATGTCGAGGTTGGTCGTCGATACCATCCCGCCGTCGATCAGCTCGCGATCCTTGACGCGAACGGGCGCGTAGACCATCGGCAGCGCCCCGGAAGCCCGTACCGCGGTCGAGATCGGTACGTCCTCGTTGCCCTCGACGCCGAACACGACTCGCTCGCACGTGTCGAGGTCGGTGGCGGTCAGATAGAGCTCGCACGCCAGCTCGCTGAAGTCGTCCGTGCGGCCGGGCTCGCTGAACACGTGGTGCAGGTAGCTCTCGATCCCGGCGCCCGTGTA
>DATHGU010000127.1:0-5846 GCA_035317495.1 Solirubrobacteraceae bacterium | reverse complement strand
AACCTGCTGGCGGTCGTCTCGGCGCCGCCCTTGAACACGGCGACGATCCGTCACATCGCGGTGCTTGCCCTGCAGCCGCAGGTCGTGATGGTCGTGATCATCACCTCGACGGGCGGGGTCTCGAAGATGTTCGCGACGTTCGATCGCCCCGTCGACGCGGGGCTGCTCGCATGGGCGGGGGAGTACCTGAGCGAGCGGCTCGTCGGTCTCGGACTGGGCGCAAGGATGCTTCAGCAGCGCTTGATCGATCCCAGCCTCTCGGCGGTCGAGTTGGCCTTCCTCGAGCGTCTCGTACCGGCCTTCGGCGATCTCGCCTCCGAGGGCGAGGACGAGCTCTACGTGGAGGGCACCGCGCGGCTGTTCGCGGCCGGCCAGATCGAGGATGCCACTCAGCTCAATGGGCTGGTGAGCCTGCTCGAGCGGCGGGTGTCGCTGCTGCGGGTGTTGCGCGCGGCGCTCGGCGAGCCGGGCGTGTACGTGCGGATCGGGCGCGAGAACGAGATCCCCGCGATGCGCTCGCTGGCGCTCGTGGCGACCGGCTACGGCGTGGCCCAGCGCAAGCTCGGGGCGGTCTCGGTCATCGGGCCGGTGCGCATGGACTACGCGGGCGCGATCGTGACGGTGCGCGATGCAGCGCACGAGCTGTCGCGCTTCGTGGAAGACGCCTATGCCGAGAACTGACGCGACGGGCACGCCGCGCGATCCCTACGAGGTGCTGGGGGTCGGGCGTGATGCCTCCGGCCAACAGATCAAGAAAGCCTTTCGCCAGCTGGCGCGCGAGTTGCACCCCGACGTGAACGCGCACGACCCGGATGCCGAGGAGAAGTTCAAGGAGGCCGCCGAGGCCTACGAGATCCTGTCCGACGACGAGCGCCGCGCGACATATGACCGCTACGGGCACGAAGGCCTGCGCTCGGGCGGCTATGCGCCGAACTTCGACGGCTTCGGATCGATCGGCGACCTGTTCGACGCGTTCTTTGGCGGTGGTGGCGGCTTTGGTGCGCGCTCCGGACCGATGCCGGGCGGCGACGTGGCCGTCGCGGTCGAGATCGACCTGGTCGAAGCGGCGCATGGGGCGAAGCTGGAGGTTTCCTACGAGGCGGTCGATCGCTGTGAGCACTGCAACGGCAACGGCGCCGAGCCGGGGACGCCGATCAACACGTGTGAGCGGTGCGGCGGCTCAGGGCAGCTGCAGGCGGCGACGCGTACGCCCTTCGGGCAGATGGTTCGGACGGTCGTCTGCGACGTGTGCGAGGGCGAGGGCCGCGTGCCCGAGCAGCCATGCCGCGAGTGTCGCGGGCGTGGTCGGCGTGCGGCGACGCGCGGGATCGAGGTGGAGGTGCCAGCCGGCATCGCCAATGGCCAGCGCATCAGGCTCGCGGGGCGCGGGCACGCGGGCGAGGTCGGCGCGCCCGCGGGCGACCTCTACGTGCTGGTTCGCGTGCAGGAGGACAAGCGGTTCGTGCGCGAAGGCGACGATCTGATCACGGCGCTCGACGTGCCCGCCCCTCTGGCGGCGCTGGGTGGGACGCTGGAGGTGCCAACTCTCGAGGACAGCGAGTCGCTCGAGCTGCCGGCTGGCACGCAGCCCGGCGAGGTGCTCACGCTGAGAGGCGAGGGTATGCCGGCACTCGGCCGCGCACGGCGTGGCAACCTGCGCGTGGTCGTGAACGTCGTCGTCCCGCGGCGGCTGAGCGATGAGCAGCGCGATCTGCTCGAGCGCCTGAGCGGAACGCTCACCGAGGACAACCTGCGCTCGGACGAATCGATCTTCGCGAAGCTGCGCCGCGCGCTGGGCAGCCAAGCTGCGTGATTCGCCTTGCCGTCCGCGTGCGCCGCGCGCAGGCCGAGCTGGTCCTAGCCGAGCTGCTCGAGCTCGCCCCGGCCGGCGTGGAGGAGTCGCGGATCGGCGAGGAGACGGTCGAGTACGCGGTCTACGGGGCGCCCGGCGAGCTGCCGAGCCTGCCCGACCTGCAGGCCGCGGCCGGCGAGGCGCTAGTCGAGATATCGACCAGCGAGACGGCAGACGACTGGCAGGAGCGTTGGAAGAGATTTCACCGGCCGGTGCTGATCGCAGCGCCGCAGTCGCGGGGGCAGCCGCTCGCCGGTACTCGTAGCACGGTGCCCGCTTTACACGTGCGGCCGCCGTGGGAGGCCCCCGGCGCCGAGCTCGACGGCCCTGCGGAGGAGATCGTGATCGACCCCGGTCAGGCGTTCGGCACAGGAGGCCATGCCAGCACCCGCCTGTGCTTGCAGCTGCTGCTGGAGCTGGCCGCGTTCGATCCCCGGCGTGGGCCGCTGCTCGACGTCGGGACGGGCTCGGGCGTCCTGGCCATCGCGGCGGCGCGCCTCGGGTTCGCGCCGGTGCTTGCGCTCGACCACGAGCGCGAGAGCGTCGAGGCGGCACGCGCCAACGCGCGCGTGAACGGCGCGCAGATGGAGGTGCGCCGCTTCGACCTGCGCAGGCATGCGCTTCCCTGGCCGCAGGAGCGCGCGGCTCCGGCGCCTGGAATGATCGTGCTCGCCAATCTGCTGCGTCCGCTGCTGCTCGATCTCGCCGGCTCGATGGCCGTCGCCCCGGCGCACCTGCTCGCGGGCGGACTGCTGCGCGAGCAGGTCGAGGAGATCGTCGAGGCGTTCGCCGGGCGGCTCGGCCTGCGCGAGCGCGCCCGGCGCGCAAGCGGCGAGTGGTCCGCGGTGTGGCTGAGCGCGCCCTGAGCGGTGAGAGCGGGGCAGAGGGGGCCGCCCGTCGCCCCGTTGAGTCAGCGCGCCTAGTCGGGGATCTCGGTCGCGGCGCGGACGATCGCGCGATACACCAGGTCGATCGCCGCTCGCGGACCGTTCTCCTCTTTCACCAGAGCACGGGCTGCGCTGAGCGCCGCGCCGATCGTCGCGAGCGCCTCGCCGTCGGTTCCCGGCTCGGGATCGCGGCAGGCTGCCAGGGCCATGTCGAGCATCGCATGCGCCTGTTCGGCGGCGCCGGTGAACAGTGCCGGGCCGACGAGGCTCGCGTAGCCGTACACGCGCGCCAGGCGGCCGGACAGGGTGATCGATGCGCCGCGGCGCGGCGCGCTGGCGGCGGGCAGTCCATGGCCGTCGAGCAGCGAGGCCATCGTGTCGCCGAGGACGGCCTTCGTCGCCTGTTCGTCGAGCCCGGCCTGCCGGGCGACGCGCAGCGCGAGATACAGCGTCGTCGCGGGCATCCCGTACGGAGGGTCCGATGCGAACACGATCCGCTCGGCGGGTACCCGCGCGAACAGCTCGATCACGTCGAGCGGGAAGAAGCAGGAGATGTCGTAGAGCACGCCGGGGTGCCCGGCCAGGCGCGTCGTGAGGATCCCCTGGTCGCAGATCGCCCCGTGCGCGAGGATCAGCACGGCGCCTGGATGGCGCAGGGCGAGGTCGGCTAGACCGTCGGCCAGCGGCGGCAGGCCCCGGCCGGCGTGGATCAGGATCGGCACGCCGGCGTCTTCGGCCAGGGCGAAGACGGCGTCCATCTCGCCGCCGTCGAACACGAAGCCCTGGGCGCGCGGGTGCAGCTTGATGCCCTTCGCACCCGCCGCCAGACAGCGCTCGGCCTCGTCCAGCGGGTCTTCCGCGGGGTCCAAGCGGCTGAACGGCACCAGGCGCCCGTCGCTTTCGCCGGCCCAGGCGAGCACGCGGTCGTTTGGCAGGCGGTAGGAAGGGTGGCGGTCGGGGTCGTGCAGCGGGAACACGCACGCACGCTGCGCCCGCGCGGCGTCGAGCTGGCTTAGCAGTTGCTCGAGATTCAGCGAGCGCCCGTCCTCATCCAGCCCGAGGTGGGTATGGGCGTCGATGACTTCTGCGGCCGACGGTCGCAGGCTCTCCACTTCGGCCAGAAACGGGGCCAGCGCGCCAGCGTACAGCGAGTCGTTCACGCGCGGGACCATATTCTGTCCAGGTGGGAGTTCGCCCGACGATCGCTCGACGCGCGTATCCTGACTGCAGAATGGCGATAGCCGATCAGATCAAGGCCGACCTGCAGGGGGCGATGCGTGCCGGCGAGAAGCAGCGCGTCGGCGCGCTGCGCCTGGTGCTCTCCGAGTTGCAGAAGGCCGCCAAGGAGGGCTCCGACGACGAGCTTGCAGTGCTGCGCCGCGAGCGCAAGCGTCGCCTGGAGGCCGCCAGGGCCTACGGCGAGGCCGGTCGCGCGGATCTCGCCGCGGGCGAGGAGGCGGAGGGTGAGCTGATCAGCGCCTACCTGCCGGCCGAGCTCTCCGAGGCCGAGTTGCAAGCGATCGTCGAGCAGGCCGTTCGCGAGAGCGGAGCGCAATCGCCCAAGGACATGGGCCTGGTGATGAAGCACGCGATGGCGGCGGTCGACGGTCGCGCCGACGGCAAGCGCGTCTCCGGCCTCGTGCGAGCGTCGCTGCCCGGATGAGGACGCAGGTAGAGCTTCCCAACGACGTCGCCGTCGAGCTGGCCGGCAGCCAGGACGCCGTGCTCAGGGCGCTGCAGGCCCACCTCGATTGCAAGGTCTTCCTGCGCGGCAACGTGCTGACGTTCGACGGCGAGCAGAGCGAGACGCATGCTGGCGAGCGCGTCGTGCGCGAGCTCTCCGAGCTCATCGCCCGCGGGCACCAGATCGGTCCCGGGACGATCGCGGCCGTGACGGGCGCCCTCGACGCGCACGAGTCGCCCGCGCGGGTGCTCGAGGACGTCGTCTGGCAGCACCGCGGCCTGCGGATCGCGCCGAAGACGGTCAACCAGAAGCGCTATGTGGATTCGATTCGCACGAACACCGTGACCTTCGGCGTCGGCCCGGCGGGGACCGGCAAGACGTTCCTCGCGGTGGCGATGGCGGCGGCCGCATTGGCGCGCCACGAAGTCAACCGGATAATCCTCACGCGCCCGGCTGTGGAGGCCGGTGAGCGCCTCGGCTTCCTACCCGGCGACCTGATGGCGAAGGTCGATCCGTACCTGCGGCCGCTGTTCGACGCGCTGCACGACATGCTCGATCCCGAGAAGGTCTCGCAGCACATCGACCGCGGAGTTATCGAGATCGCACCGCTGGCGTTCATGCGCGGGCGTACGCTGAACGACTCGTTCGTGATCCTCGACGAGGCACAGAACACGACACCGGAGCAGATGAAGATGTTCCTGACTCGCTTGGGCTTCGGATCGCGGATGGTCGTGACGGGCGACATCACGCAGGTCGACCTCCCGCGTGATCAGCAGTCCGGGCTGATTGTCGTCGGCGATGTGCTCGATGAGATCGAGGGGATCGAGTTCGTGCGCTTCGGCGCCGAGGATGTCGTGCGCCATAAGCTCGTGCAGAGGATCGTCGAGGCCTACGACGTGGCCTCGCAGCGCGAGGCGCCCGAGCTCAGATCCGCCGACCGCCGCGCCTGAGAAGAGATGCTCGAAGTCGAGGTCCTCGGCGTCGGGGTGCCAGCCGGTCGGAGCGCCGCCGCTACGGACCCGCGGACTGCCATCGAGCTGCCGCTCGAGGCGGTGCGGCGCCTGTGCGCGCGCGCAGCCGCCTCCGCCGGAGTGAGCGACGGGCACGTTGCGATCGAGTTTGTCGACGAGCGGCGAATCAGCGAGCTCAACGCGCGATACCGAGGGCGGGCCGAGCCCACCGACGTGCTGTCCTTTCCGGTCGACGGCACGGCGCCGGTCCAGGCCACGCGCGAGCTCGGCGACGTGATCATCTGCGCTGAGCACACAGCGGACGTGCGCGAGGCGATCGTGCACGGGATGCTGCACCTGCTCGACATGGATCACGAGACCGACGGCGGGGAGATGCTCGAGCGCCAGCGTGAGCTGCTCGCACGGGAGCGCCCTTGACCCGCAGCGGCTTCGTCGCCCTGGCCGGCCGGCCG
>DATHGU010000126.1:0-2304 GCA_035317495.1 Solirubrobacteraceae bacterium | reverse complement strand
CTGGACCTGATGGCGCCGGCACGAGCCGGTGATGCGCCGCGAGCGGATCTTGCCCTTCTCGGAGATGAACTTCTTCAGTGAGGCGACGTCCTTGTAGTCGACCTGCTCGACCTTGTCGCGGCAGTGCTGACAGGACTTGCGCCGGCCACTGCCGATCCCGCCCTTCTTGTCGCGACGCCGAACGGGCTTGCCGCGACCGCGAGCTTTGGCCATCAGCGAGCCGCGCCGCGCATGCGGTTGCGATCATCGGGCATGGGAACGGATTGATACATGAAGACCTCGCTGTGCTGGCTGAACCTCAGAACGGAATGTCGTCGTCGCCGGGGGAACCGGTGACCGGTGCAGGCTGCATGTCCGATTCGTCGATCGGGACGTCGCTGCCCGTGGAAGCTCCATTGCCCGCAGAACGATTCACGATCGGACCGCCTCCGCCGGAGGCGTCGTCGCGCGAGCCCAGGAACTGCACCGAGTCGGCAATGATATCGGTTGCCTGGCGCTTCGTGCCATCCTGCGCTTCCCACTCGCGCCACTCCAGCCGCCCGTCGATCGCCACGGGGCGTTCTTTGGAGAGGTACTTGGCGGCATTCTCGCCCTGCGCGCCCCACACGGTGACGTTGAAGTAGTTGGGCTTGTCCTCCCATTCGCCGCTGCTGCCGTTCTTGCGGCGCGTGTTGCACGCGATGCGCAGGCTGCACACCGACATGCCGCTCGGCAGCGAGCGAAGCTCCGGATCGGCGGTCAGGTTTCCGGTCATCACGACTCTGTTGATGTTGGTGGCGGCCACTGCTGCACTTCCTTTCGGCTGTTGCTTGACCCGCTGTAAGAGGCCTGTCGGTCTTGGTCGAGCTCGACCATCGAGTCTAGACCGGCCTGCGGGCGCAAACCGCGCGAAAGCCGCTAATTGCGCTCGACGGGGGCGCTTGGACGTGCGCGCGTGGAGGTCCCGAACACCTCGTCCCAGTATGGCGCGCTGATCCCGAAGCCGCGCGTATCGTCCTGGAAGTGATGGCGCATGTGCCGCTCGCGCAGCATCCTGCCGACCCAGCCGCGCGGGCGGAAGTGATGCAGGTAGTAGTGCATCATGTCGTACACCAGGTAGCCGAGGAAGAAGCCCGCGCCGATTCCGGGCGCGTAGCTCGAACCGAAGGCCAGGTACAGCAGGCCGAAGACGGCGGCTGCCAGCGGAACGCTGACGGCGGGCGGCATGACCAGCCGCATCGGGTCGTTGGGATGGTCGTGGTGCACGCCGTGGATGATCCAGTGCAGGCGCGCCCCGATGCCGTCCGCTGGCTCGAAGTGGAAGACGAGTCGGTGCAGCCAGTACTCGAACAGCGTCCACAGGGCGTAGCCGGCGATCAGCAGCCCGATCGCCACGGGCACGCTGACGTTCGACAGGCCCCATGCCTCGAGCAGGACGATCCCGGGGACGAAGATGATCAGCGGCACGACCGGATGCACGCGCGAGAGGGCGTCGAGCAGGCGCGACTCGAACATCGGCGGCGACGCGCGCAGCACGTCGGTCCTGCTGCTCGAGCGATCGGTCATGTCTTCGGCCCAGCCCACCGTGCGATCTTATTACGCTCGCGGCTCTTGCCGAAGCGCCGGACGGAGCTTTGCGGCGGTCGCGCGAGCGCCTACGAGGGCTCGCCGACGGCCAGCTCGGACTCGGGCGCGTCCGCGGGCTCGACGGCGGGCTGCGGCTCGGCCTGGGCGGCGGGCTGCGGCTCGGGCTGGGCGGCGGGCCCCGAGGCCGCCTCGGCGGCCGGCTCGCCCTCGCCCGCGGGGCGGCGCGCGGCGGCGGCGCCAGGGGTCATGTCCGGGGCGTCGGGAACGCCCGGCGCGAGCTTGATGATTCGAAAGCGGAGCACCTCGTCGGCGATCCGCAGTGTGCGATCGAGCCCATTGAGCAGCTCCGGCGTACCGGCGTGGAACTGCAGCAGGTGGTACTCGGCGGTCGCCTTGCGGTCGATCGGATAGCTCAGCGCGCGGTCTCCCCACTCGTCGTGGCGCAGGAGCTCTCCCTGCTCCTCGATCGCGCCGCGCGCGTCCGCGACGACCTTGGCGCGCGTCGCATCATCGGCCTGCGGGTCGAGCAGCATGACGAGGTCGTATGTGGACGGAGGCAGAGTCATGCTTGTCTGCGCAACGCGGTGCTGGCGCAGCGCTTGAAGGTTAGCGGGTCCGGCCCTTTGCGCGGATGTCCGCCAGCTGCTCGTCGATCCAGTCGCCGGGGTCGCGCGAGGTCACGATCTCGACCAGCCCGTCGGCGCGCCTACGCTTCTCCTCCGGTGCCATCGTCAGTGC
>DATHGU010000125.1:0-3619 GCA_035317495.1 Solirubrobacteraceae bacterium | reverse complement strand
AGATGTTCTTCCCCGAGCGTCGCCTGACGAAGATGGACCTAGTCAACTACTACCTGGAGTGCGAGCAGGCGGTGGTGCGCCACCTGCGCGAGCGTCCAACGGTTATGAAGCGCTGGGTTGACGGGGTTCAGGGCAAGCCGTTCTTCCAGAAGCGCGTGCCCGACAGCGCGCCCGACTGGCTGCAGACGGCGACCGTCACGTTCCCGAGCGGCCGCCACGCGCGCGAGCTCGTGCCGAACGACGCCGCGCATCTCGTGTGGGGCGTGAACCTCGGGGTGATCGACTGGAACCCGTGGCCGGTGCGCCGGTCCGACCTCGACCATCCGGACGAGTTGCGCGTCGACCTCGATCCCTGTCCCGACGTGCCCTTCTCCGAGGTGCGCGAGGTCGCACTCGGCGTGCGCGAGGTGCTCGAGGAGCACGGGCTGGACGGCTTCCCCAAGACGTCGGGGTCGCGCGGCATCCACGTGTACGTGCGCCTCGAGCCCGATCACGACTTCCTGCAGGTCCGCACGGCCGCGCTGGCGCTCGCGCGCGAGGTCGAGCGGCGGATGCCCGGCCGGGCCACCAGCCGCTGGTGGAAGGAGGAACGCGAGGGCGTGTTCATCGACTACAACCAAAACGCGCGCGACCGCACGATCGCCTCGGCCTACTCGGTGCGCGCGGTGCCCGACGCGCGCGTGTCGTGCCCGCTCGAGTGGGAGGAGGTCGCCGACGTCGACCCGGCCGATGTGACCTTGGAGACCGTCCCCGCACGGCTGCACGAGCGCGGCGATCCGTCGGCGGGCATCGATGAGCACGCGGCGCGGCTGGATTCGCTGCTCGAGCTGGCCGCGCGCGACGAGCGCGAAGGGCTCGGCGATGCGCCGTGGCCGCCGCACTTCGCCAAGCAGAAGGGCGAGCCGCCGCGCGTGCAGCCGAGCCGCGCGCGAGCGTCGAAGGCCGGGACGCCCAAGGCCGAGCAGCCGTGACTCTCCCCCTCGAGCCGCCGCTCAAGCCGCAGCTGGCGCTCTCGCGCAAGGAGCTGCCGGCCGGCGAGGACTACGTCTACGAGGTCAAGCTCGACGGCTTTCGCGCGCTGGCGTTCGTCGACGGCGAGCAGATCTACTTTCAGTCGCGCAACGGCAAACCGCTCGGCCGCTACTTCCCCGAGCTGACGCTGCCCGAGGGCCGCTACGTGCTCGACGGCGAGATCGTCGTGCGCGGCGCCGATGGGCACGAGGACTTCGACGCGCTCGGCCAGCGCATCCACCCGGCCGCCTCGCGAATAGAGCGGCTGGCCGGCGAGACGCCCGCCGTGTACGTCGCGTTCGACCTGCTCGCGCGCGATGACGAGTCACTGCTCGAGCAGCCCTTCGCGGAACGCCGTGAAGCGCTCGAGAAGCTGCTCGCCGCCGAGCCATTCGCGGCCGCGCCGATCGAGCTGATGGAGACGGTCGATACGGCGCAGCAGGCGCAGCGCTGGCTCGAACACGCCGAGGGGGCGATAGCCAAGGAGCGCTCCGCGCACTACCGTCCGGGCGAGCGCAAGGGGATGGCGAAGGTCAAGCGCGTACGCACGATCGATGCGGTGCTCGTCGGCTGGCGGCCGGGCAAGGAGGATGGGACCGTCGGCGCCCTGATCCTCGGCCTGTACGACGGTCCCGAGCTGCGTGTCGTCGGCCACTGCTCCGGCCTGTCGGCCGCCGAGAAGCGGCGCTTGGTGGGCTTCCTGGCCGACTACGAGTCGGGCGAGCGCGGCTCGGCCGACCCCAGCCGCTGGAGCTCGGGCAAGGATCTGCAGTGGATCGGGCTGCGCCCAGAGCTGGTGATCGAGATCGACTTCGACCACGTCTCGGCGGGACGTATCCGCCACGGGGCAAAGCTGCGCCGCTGGCGCGAGGACAAGGACCCCCGCGCCTGCACGTTCGATCAGCTCGCCTCCTGAACACAGGCTGGCCGTCCGCACCGGGTGCCCTTCTGGCGGCGGCCGGGCTTGGTCTAGGATCAGACTCATGAGCAGTGCCAGTGCGACGGTCGCCGAGGAGGAGTACCTGCAGATCCTCTTCTGGTTGCAGGAGGCCGGATTGCCGATGACCGGCGCGAACGTCGCGCGCGCGATGCAGCTCTCCCCGCCGACCGTTCACGAGATGGTCGGCCGGCTGGAGCGCGATGGCTACATCACGCGCGACAGGGAGCGCACGATCGCCTTCACCCCGTCAGGCGCCGAGCATGCCGAGGGGATCGTGCGGCGCCATCGCCTGATAGAGCGCTTCCTGACCGACGTGCTTGGCGTGCCGTGGGACGAGGTGCACGAGGAGGCCGAGCGACTCGAGCACGCAATGTCGCCCGTGCTCGAGGAACGCATGCGCGCGGCGATCGGCAACGCCAAAACCTGCCCGCACGGCCACCCGATCGTGGCCGGCGCGCGCCTCTCCGGCGTTCCGCTGGCCGATGTCGAGGTCGGTGCGTCGGTACGCGTGCTGCGCTTCGAGAACGAGGCCGAGGACTTGCTGCACTACCTCAAGGCCTCCGGCCTCGAGCCGGGCCTCGAGGGCAGCCTCGTCGAGCGAGACGACGAGCAGGTCGTCGTCGAAGGGCCCGACGGCCGCCTCAACACCGTCACCCCGAGCGTCGCCGAGACGGTCTCCGTGATCGCCGACCCCTCGCCGCCCGAGCGCACGGCGCTGCCTGACCAATTGGTGCTCGGCCAGCGCTACGGGCGCTAAAGCGAGCGGTAGGCGGCGGCTAGGCGCGTAACGCCCTCGTCGATCTGCTCGGGCGTGACGCCGGAGTACGCGAGGCGCAGCGTGCTCTGGCCGCCGTCGAGCAGGAAGTCGCTGCCCTTCACGAACGACACCCCCAGTTCGGCGGCGCGATGGTGCAGGCTGTCGACGTCCGTGCCTGGCGGGAGCGTGACCCACATGAAGTAGCCGCCGTCGGGCTGGACGAATTCGGCGTCGGGCAGGTCGCGACGGAGAGCTTCGGAGAGCGTCAGCGCGCGCTCGGCGAGGGCCGTGCGGACCCGCTCGATCGACCGCTCGATCGCGCCCGACGCGCAGAACTCGTAGACGATCGACTGGGACACCATGTTCGGCGAGATGTAGGTGTTCGTCGCCAGCCGCGCGACCGCCTCGATCACCTCGGGCGGTCCGACGAGGTAGCCCACGCGGATGCCCGGGCAGATGGTCTTTGAGAAGGATGAGGCATACACGACGTGCTCGGGGTCCATCGAGAGCATCGTCGGCAGCGACTCGCCGCTGAAGCGCAGCGCCACGTACGGATCGTCCTCGAACACCGGGAACCCGTACTGAGCCGCCAGCGCGAGCAGCGCCTGGCGCTTTGCCAGCGAGAGCGTGTAGCCCGCCGGGTTCTGGAAGTTGGGGATGATGTGCGCGAGCTTCGGCCGCGCCCTGCCGCCGCCGAGCAGGCGCGCAAGCGCTTCGGTGTCGATGCCGTCCGGCTGCAGCTCGACCGCGTGCAGGTTCGCCCCACGCTCGCGCAGCGAAAGCAGCGTGCGGTCGTAGGAGGGTCGCTCCACGACCACGTCGTCGCCGGGGCGCACGAGATGCTCGAAGAGGAAGGCATCCGCCTGCATCGAGCCGTTCGTGACCAGCACGCGTTCGGGCTCGACGCCGTG
>DATHGU010000124.1:0-4456 GCA_035317495.1 Solirubrobacteraceae bacterium | reverse complement strand
GCTGGACCCGTTCCCGGATTCCCGGCCGCAATGACGCCTGCGACGCCGTGACGCTCCGCGATGTCGTCGGTGGACTGCAAGCCTACGAGCCGGCCCGAGCCCTTACCACCCAGGCGCTCACGCACGGCGGCAAGAACCTCTCGACACACCGGCTGCGGGAGGAGTACGAGCGCCTGGCCGGCAGCGCGATCGTCCTCAACCGCGGGCTACGGGAAGCGGTCCAGGCCGAGCTGCGTCGCGGCCAACTGAGCATGAGCCAGATTGCGCTGCGTTGTGGCCGCGTCAAGCGCGATGCCCGCGGCAACATCAGTGGCGAGACGAGTTGGCTCGCCCGCCGCATCGGCCAGATGCCCGAAGGAGGCGATGACCACCTTTGCCCGTGGGTTCACATCGACGTCCTGGCGCTCATCGCGCGGGACGGCCTCGGCATCTCCCCCCGCGAAGTCGAACTATGAACGCGCTCGGCGAACGGCGAAACGCCGCGCGCAAGGCCGCCAGCCGGCTCATGCGCGCCGGGCTCGACTGCGCCTGCGACCTGAAATCGCCCGACGCGATCGACTGGCTCGCGGACATAGCGCTGCACGTAGGCAGCCTCGACCCGATCGAGATCGGCGCCGCCGCGATCCTCGAGAGCAGCGGCCACGCCCGCTGCAACGAGCAGTTGACGCTGGAGGCATGCTGATGCTGCTGCTTGCAACCCAGGCCGAGCCGCAGATGGTCGAGCACGCCCACCCGAACCTCGGGCGCCTGATCCAGCCGCGCCACCACAACGCCTTGTCGGCGGCGATCGAGCGCGGCGTACCGTGGGCCGCCGACAACGACTGCTATCAGGGTCTCGACCCCCGCGCCTACAACGCGATGCTCGACCGCCTGCATCGCGTCGGCGGCCGGTGCCTGTTCGTCACCGTCCCCGACGTTGTGGCTGATGCCTCCGCGACGGCGCGTCAGTTCGAGCGCTGGTGGACTGGCCCAGCACGCCGCGGCCTGCCCCTCGCCCTAGTCGCCCAGGACGGCCTTGAGCACATGAGCCGATGGCTCAGCACGGCGTGGCCGCGCATCGACGCGCTGTTCATCGGCGGCTCGACCGACTGGAAGCTGGGGCCTGCCGCCCGTGCGCTCGTGCGCGACGCCAAGCGCCGGCAACTCTGGGTTCACATGGGCCGCGTCAACAGCCTCAAGCGCATCGCCTATGCCGCCGAGATCGGCTGCGACAGCATCGACGGCACCGGCTGGATGCGTTGGCGAAGCATCCGACTTCCTGAAGGCTTGCAGGCCGTCAGCGCTCCGCCGCGGCGCGCGCTCCCCGGCCTCGATCGAGATACGGCCGACGAGCTGCAACGGAGCGCCGCCTGATGTGGCTCGCCGACGACGGTGGCCGAGCAGCAGCAGGTTTCACCGGCCACACCGGCGACTGCGTAGTCCGCGCCATCGCCATCGCCAGCGAGACGCCCTACGCCGAGGTCTACCGTGCTCTCCACGAGGCGACTCTTGCCGATGACTGCCTGCGCCGACGGCGTGAGCGCCGCTACGCCAGCCGCGCCCGCGCCCACGCCACTCCACGCGCCGGTGTCCATCGCCGCGTCTACGACCGCTACCTGATCGAGCGCGGCTGGAGCTGGACCCCGACGATGCAGGTCGGTCACGGCTGCACCGTCCACCTGCGCTCCGACGAGCTGCCCGGCGGCCGGCTGATCGTGCGCGTATCACGGCATATGTGCGCGGTGATCGACGGCGTGATCCACGACACCTACGATCCCGGCCGAGGGGGAACGCGCTGCGTTTACGGTTACTGGCAGCGCCCGCCCGTCCACTGATCGCCAGCGAGCGACTGGCCTTCGCGCGGGCTCGCGCCCGGCCCTCACCGACCCCTCGTCGGCACCTCGACACGGCCTCAGCATCCCGGCAGTTACACGCCGATCAGTCCAAGCGCGTCTAAATGGCGCGCACAAGGCGCAGCGATCACCGCGGAATCGTCCGCGATCACGACGACGCCCTGGTGCTCAAGGTGGTCAAGCGCATCGGCCATCTCGCTCGCGCCGATGTTCACTTCGGCGCCAAGCTCACCGCGATTCCACCGTTCGTCGTGGTCGTCGCGCAGAAGCTGCAAGACGATTGCACGCTCGCTGCGGCCTTGCTTAGAACGACCCTCCACACCTACGACGCATATCACACCCGCAGACAAACGTCTGCGCCGCCTACTCGAACCCGTCCACCAACCGCACAGGCTCTACCGAGCTTCGCGCCGGCCCACTCGGCGCTCTCCGCACCTTCGTCTCGCCGCGCCGGCGACCGCCGACGGCGCGGCCCTACCTCAAACGACCAGCTACGGACGCCGGCTACGCCGGCTGTAACCGAGCCTCCCCTGCGGGTCGGCTCTCCACCGACCTTCGCGTCGTGCGTGCCGGCCGGCAGCCCTTCGGGCTGCTCGCTCGCCGCTCGCTAACGCTCGCAAGCTCACGCGGCCGGCGCACCCCGCCAAGCCCGGACAGACTAGATGCACAGGTGTGCGAGCGCTGTGTCCGCGCCATGCAATTCGTTGGCCGGTCTGAGCCCCTCGGGGTCTGTACCCCATGTGATGACCGCAGCCAGCATCGGTGCCGCCAAGGGCGGCGGGTACGCCCGCTACTTGGAGTCGAAGACCATCGAGCCCGAGCGCGGCGACTACTACCTCTCGCCGACCGGGGAGCCTACGCAGGCCCCCGGTCGATGGCTCGCCACGCCCGACACGCTTGCTCGCTTGGGGATCGAGGGCGCCGCCGTCGACGGCCCCGAGTTCATCGCCCTGATGGAAGGCAGACATCCGCGGAGCGGCGGCTGGCTTCGCAGGGCCGGAGCCGACGGCACCCGCGCGGGTGGGATCGACCTGACCTTCTCGGCGCCGAAGTCGGTCTCGACCGTGTGGGCGCTCGCCGGCGAGAACCAACGACGCGAGATTGAGGCCGCTCACGCGGCAGCGCTGAGCGAGACGATCGAGCACCTGACCGACACGGTGCCCACCGTCCGGCGCCGACACCGTGGCGAGACGATCGAGCAGCCGGCCCGCGACCTCGTTGCGGCCGAGTATCGACACACGACCGCTCGCGGCGTCCTCGAGGGAGACGCGCCTGACCCCCAGCTCCACAGCCATGTGGTCATCACGAGCGCGATCCGCGAGGACGGAAAGCTCGTCGCCGTCGCCTCGCGTCCCATCTTCCGCTCCGCGCGCGAGCTTGGGGCCTACTACCGCTCAGCTCTCGCGCATCAGCTCCAGCAGCGCGGCTACAAGGTCGAGCGAGGGACGGGCAAACACGGGCGCTACTTCGAGATCGCCGACGTGCCGCGCGGCCTCCTTGACGCCTTCAGCGCCCGTAGCCGCGAGGTCGCCAAAGCGGCCGAGCGCTTCCGTGCCCGGTGGGGTCGCGCTCCCGAGCGAGGCGAGCTACGCCAGCTCAAGCTAGAGAACCGTAGGGCCAAGGTGCTCGTCACGCGCCCGGATCTTCAGCAGGCTTGGAACGACACCGCAGCGCGCTTCGACTACACCGCCCAGCAGCCCGGCGGAGCACCGGCAGCGGACACGGGGCTGTCGCCCGAGCACGCGCTTGAGGATCGTGTCGAGCAGCGTCTCACCGAACGGGCCGCTACGTTCGAGCCGGGCGAGCTACGAGCCGTCCTGCTGGAGCAGTCCGTCGGCGAGCTCTCGCCACGTCAGGCAGTTGAACGCTCACGAGCGATGATCGCCGAGCGTCGCGTGCTGCCCCTCCAAGGCGGCCTGATGACCACGCTCACGGTCAGGGCGCGCGAGCAGGCGATCGAGCGCCGGTTCACAGCGCTCGCCGCCGCGACGGGCAGAGATGTCGGAGCCCAGGCCCGCGCGCTCGCGGGCGATCAGATCGCCGAGCGCATCGGCGCGCGTCTCTCAGACGAGCAGACCCACGCGTTGCAGGTCATCACCGGACCCGAGCGCGCCGCGGTCCTTGTCGGCCCCGCCGGCACCGGCAAGGGCGTCGTCATCGACGCCGCCGCCCGAGCGGAGCAGCACGCCGCGAAGCGCACGCTCGGCATCGCCGTCTCCGGCTCAACCGCGCAACGCCTCGGCCAAGACAGCCCCGCCCTCGCCGGGCACACGCTCACCCTCGACGCTCTCGTCTCCCGCGTCGACCGCGGGCAGCTTGCCATCGGCCAGGACACCACGATCTACTTCGATGAGGCTGGCATGGCCGACACCGACCGCCTCGACCGGCTCACGGAAGTCGTGGAACGGACCGGCACCAAGCTCGTCACGATCGGCGACGCCGCACAGCTCGCCTCGATCGGCGCCGGCGGCATGTTCGACAGGCTCTCGGCCATCGCGCCGAGCGCCGAGCTGTCGAACATCCGCCGCACCCTCGACCCCGCCGAACAGCGCGCATGGGCCGACCTGCGCGCCGGCCGCTCCGATCGCGCGATGGCCCACTACCAAGCCCGCGGGCAACTGCAC
>DATHGU010000123.1:0-3832 GCA_035317495.1 Solirubrobacteraceae bacterium | reverse complement strand
CAGAAAAGCCGCGCAGAAGCCGAGCCAGACAGGCAGGCTGTTGATCTCCTTCCCGCCGAAGGCGCCCTTGTAGCCGCGGGCCATCTTCCAGGCGACCTGCGGGCCGGTCCAGGCCTCAGTGACCTGGCCGGTCGCATCCTGCACGCGCCCCGTCGCGACCTCTCCGACCTTGTCAATCGTGGTCCAGACCTTGATCGTCCAGCTCCCGTACTGCGAGCTGAACGTCGCCTCGGTCGTGCGCGTCTTCGGCGGGAAGTGGCGCAGCCAGTGTGCGACCTTCGGGTTGGCGAGAAAGATCGCGGTTGCCCGCTCCTGGGTCAGCTTCGAGTTCGGCGCGGCCCCGGCGGCGGGAACCAGCAGCAGCGCGCAGAAAGCGGCGACTCCCAGCCGGCGCATGGAATCAGGGTAGTGGACGCACTACCGGGCGAACGACCAGAGCTTGTTGCCGATGAAATTGAGCGGCGTCACGAGCACGATGGCGATCGCCTGGGCGAGCACCTTGTTCAACCCGAAGGCGATCAGCGCGGCCAGGATGCCCAGGTTCGCGCCGTAGGCGACGAGAGCGACCACGAAGAAGCGCGCGCCCTGATGGGCGACATGGCCCCGTTGGTCGCGAAAGGTCCAGAGCCGGTTCCAGAGGTAGTTGTTGGTGACGGCGACCAGGAACGAGGCCGTGGCGGCGTAGGCGTAGTGCCAGCCCGCTCCCCGCAGCAGCGCCGTGTAGACCGCGAGATTGACGACGTAGCCGGTTGCGCCGACCGCGCCGAACTTCGCGAGCTGCATCCAGTTGGCGGGTCGGCGAAGCGCACGAACCGCTCTGGCACGCGCGCCGAGCGCGGCGGAAGGCTGCTGCGCCATCGGCGGGCGAGGCTATCAGCGCCGACGGAGCGCGAGCGCCCTCGTCCTGGGCGGAGGCAACGTGCTACTCACCGAAGCCCTCGGCGCCGACGAGCGGCACGAAACGGCACGGGACCGAATGGATCATCGCCGGGCCCTCCGGACTTCTGACCGCCACCTCGAGCCTTTGGCCACGCGCGCTGCCTACGGGGACAACGAGCCGGCCGCGCGGCTTCAGCTGCTCGTACAGCGTCTGCGGAAAGCCGGGCGCAGCAGCGGCGACTGCAATCGCGTCGAAAGGGGCGTACTCGGGCAGACCCAGCGTTCCGTCGCCGATGTGCACCTGGACACGCTCGTACCCCGCGGCGGCCAGTCGCTCTCGGGCCTGCTCGGCGAGCTCCGGGATCCGCTCGATCGTGTGCACCTCAGCCGCGAGCTCGGCGAGCACGGCCGCCTGATAGCCCGACCCGGTGCCGACGTCGAGGACGCGTTCGTTGCCGGTCAACCGCAGGGCCTCGCAGATGCGGGCCACCATGTATGGCTGGGAGATCGTCTGGCCCTCGCTGATCGGCAGGGCGGCGTCCTCGTAAGCCCGCCTGCGCTCGCGCTCGTCGACGAAGAGCTCCCGTGGCACGGCCTCCATCGCGCGAAGCACGCGCTCGTCGACTATGTCGCGACCGCGCAGCTGGGCCTCGACCATCGAGTGGCGGCGCCGGGCTTGCTCCTCGTCAGGCGGCATGCGCAAAAGCCCGCGTGTAGGCGGGCGGCTCGACGCCGAAGTGCTCGAGCGCAAGCGGGGCGAGGTCCGTGATGCTCCGGGGCGCCGCGTCGAGGCCGACCGTCAGCAGAGGCACCTGGGAGTCCGCGGAGGCCAGGGAGCCATGGCTGCCACCGCCGAGATGGCTGCGGCCGGCGAGGTCGGCGAACTCGACGCCGTCGCCCGCCGAGATGATCAGCTCGCCCGCGTTCGGATTGTGGAGGGCCGCCCAGGCGCGCACGAAGGCGTCGGGCTGCGGCAGGAGCGCAGGGTCGCCGTTCGTCTCCCAGCGGGTCTCCCCCGGCGCGAAGCGGAGCTCCTCGCCGGCCCGGCGCGCGACGGCCTCAGCGCCCTCGAGGAAGAGCACCGCCTCGGCGCCCGCCTCGGCATCGAGGCGCGCAGCCAGCTCGCGAGTGTCCTGCCGAGCTTTTCCGGTCCGGTAAACCATGCCGGCCCGGTTGGACGCAGTCACGATCACACCCGCGTCCTGGAACCAGTCCTCCAGCCGCACCGTCCGTTCGATCCGCGTCTGCCCGTGGTCGGAGCAGAGCACCACGGCGTAACGCTCCAGGAACTCGTCGGGGCCGCCCGCAGCCTCGACCAGGGCCCAGATCGCCGCGTCGCTCCTGGTCAGGGCCTCAGCCGCCGCGCCGGGGCCGGCCGCGTGGGAAGCGAAGTCGTAGTCCGGCAGGTAGTGGACGAGGAAGTCGAAGCCGTCCCGCGTGACGAGCCAGCGGCCGACCGCCGCTGCGTAGGCGGCGATCGAGCCGCTCGATCGGCCGAAGACGGCGAGCGGGGCGCCCGTCACATCCGACTCGAACAGGTTGAAGAAGAAGAAGCGCTTCGGCCCGAAGGCGGGGCGACCCACCCCGGGCACCACCGGCACGTGGCGCACGCGCCCCCGGTAGCACGTGAAGTTGATCGCGGCGGTCGTGTAGCCCGCATCCTCGAGCGCCTCGAAGACCGTCACGGCGTCGGCGCCCAGGTGCTGCTCGTTCATGTTGAAGACCGCGTTGAGAAGCGAGCGGCGGGTGCCGGCGGCGCGGGCCGCTGCGAAGGAGGACCCGTACTCCTCGATCCGCCGCCTGCCTCGGTCGTACCAGACGAGGTGCGGAATCCGGTGGACGTCGGGGTGAGCGCCCGTCGCGATCGAGGACAGGCAGACCGGGGTGAGCGAAGGGAACGTGGAGGTTCCGCGCGCGTAGTTGCCGTTCGCGGCGAGGAACTTCAGCGCCGGCGTCCGGTCGTCCTCGGCGGCACGCTCGAACTCGGCCGGGGTGAGGCCGTCGATCACGATCAAGATCAGCTTCTTCACGGCCGGTTAGTCGCGCGCGAGCGTGCGCAGCCCGGCGTAGCGTTCGGGCTCGCGACGGTGTGCTCGAGCCGCGAGCGCGGGCAGCGCGACCGCTTCGAGGTAGCCAATGACCGGAACGAGCGCGAGTGCGGCGATACCGAGCCCGATCAGGGCGATCAGGATTCCGGTACCGACCGTCGTGCCGCCGCGTCGCAACGTTCCCGCGGCGAGCGGCACGCCGCCGAGACCACCGAGTACGCCGCCAATCGCGCCGCCGGCGGCCTCCTGCCAGCCGCCTAGTGCAAGACCAACGCCGACTCCCGCCGCGGCGCCGATCAGCATCGCCAGGAGAGCGCCCGGCCTCGTTCGCGCGAGCCAACCCGCAGCGGCGAGAGCGACTCCCACGCCGATGCCCGCCGCAACGCCGATCCGATACCACTCCCACATTCGGGCCAGTGTAGGCGCAGTGCCCGGCGTGTCCGAGGCCGAACGCCGGTCTCGCCTCGAACTAGCCCGTGCTACTCCGGCTCTACCCCGGACTCGAGGCGGCGGATCACCGCGAGGCCGAACTCGGCCGCTCGTGCGCCGTCGACGACGCGGTGGTCGAAGGTGACGGCGATCGTGCCGGTCGGGCGGGCGACGATCTCACCGTCGCGGATAACGGGCCGCTCGGCGACGCGGCCGATGCTGAGGATCCCGACCTCGGGGTAGTTGACGATCGGGGTCGTCAGGAAGCCGCCGAGCTTGCCTGCGCTCGTGATGGTGAAGGTCGAGCCGCGGAGCTCCTCCGGCTTGAGCTTGTTGGCGCGCGCAGCCTCCGCGAGGCGGATAACCTCGTCGGCCAGCTCCTCGACGGAACGTGTGTCGCAGTCGCGGACGACTGGCACGACGAGGCCCTGCTCAGTCTGGACCGCGACGCCCAGGTCGTAGCGGTCGAGGTAGAC
>DATHGU010000122.1:0-6940 GCA_035317495.1 Solirubrobacteraceae bacterium | reverse complement strand
CGCTCGCCTGGTGCTCGCCAACAGCCAGGGCATCGCCGAGCTCGCTCGCGGGCACGGGGCGCCTGAGACGCGCGTCGTGCACCTCGGCGCCGAGATACCTCCCGCCGCGCGCCCGGCGCGTCGCGGCGGACCGCCGACGCTCGTGACCGTCGCACATCTGATCGCGCGAAAGCGCCACGCGGACGTGCTGCGCGCGCTGGCCGTGCTGACGCCGCGCCACCCCACGTTGCGCTACGCGATCGTCGGAGAGGGACCGGAGCGCACGGCGCTGGAGGGGCTCGCCGCGCGTCTCGGCGTCGCCGAGCGAGTCGACTTCCACGGGCAGCTGCCGCCCACCGAGGCGATCGAGCAGGCGCGCCGGAGCACGCTGTTCGTGATGCCCTCGACGGAGGAGGCGTTCGGCGTCGCATACGTGGAGGCGATGGCCGGCGGGGTACCCGCGATCGGCTGCCGCGGCGAGCCCGGGCCCGAGGAGATCGCGGCGGCGGGCGATGGGCTGGTGCTCGTTCCGCCCGGCGACATCGAGCGGCTGACGCAGCGGATCGACGAGCTGCTGTCCGACCCGCACCGGCTGCGCGAGGCCCGCCAGCGGGCGCGCGCGACGGTCGCCGCCAACTTCACATGGGAGCGCTGCGGAGAACAGACCGTCGATGCCTACGAGTACGCGCTGCGGTGAAGCCGCTGCTGTTCGTCGCCGGCCACGCGCCGGCCTATCGCGTCGGCGCGCTGGCACGCCTGCACGAGCGAGAGGGGCTCGAGCTGGCGCTGTTCGGAGGCCGCTCTAAGCACGGCGGCGAGGTGTTCGCAGGGGAGATGCCCTTCCCCCACCGGCACGTGCGCCCGCGCGAGCTGACCGCACTGGCGGGCAGCGGCGACTACCGCGCCGTCGTATGCCCGACCGCCGGCCGCGTCGCGCCGCTGGCCACCTGGGCCGGCGCTCGGCGCGCCCGCGTGCCGCTGGTTCTGTGGGCGTCGCTGTGGGCGCACCCGCGCAGCGCCGCGCACGCGCTCAGCTATCTGCCCCTGCGGCGGCTGTATCGCTCGGCCGACGCCGTCGTGACCTACGGGCCGCACGTCAGCGAGTATGTCCGCGCTCGCGGGGCAAGGAACGTGCACGTGGCGGCGCAATCTGTCGACAACGGCTTCTGGAGCTCGCGCCTTCTCGCGACGCCGAGCGCGGCCGGGTGGCCGGCCCAGGCGGGCACGAAGTTCCTGTTCGTCGGCCGGCCCGTGCCGGAGAAGGGCCTGGCGGTGCTGATCGACGCCTGGCGCGCCGCCGGGCTCCAGCCGCCGGACGGCGTGCTCGTGCTGGTCGGCGCCGGAGCCGGCCTGGACTCGATCGCCACTGGGGGATCGCTACCTCTCCGGGACGCGGGGATCCTCGGCGTGGACGCCGTCGGCCCGGCCCAGCTGCGCGACATGTACGCCGCCGCGGACGTCCTCGTGCTGCCCTCCGTTCCCACGCGCACCTTCCGCGAGCCCTGGGGGCTGGTCGTCAACGAGGCGATGAATCGCGGGCTGGCGGTGATCGCGAGCGACGCCGTCGGCGCCGTCGCGGGCGGGCTCGTGCGCGACGGCTCCAACGGCCTGGTCGTCCCGGCCGGCGACAGCGACGCGCTGGCCGCAGCGATCGGGCGGCTCGCGGGCGACCCTGCGCTCCGCGCGCGCTTCGGCCAAGCGGGCGCGGAAGATGTGCACGCCTACAGCCACGACGCCTGGGCGCGGGGCTTCTCCGAGGCGCTCGCCTCACTCGGCCTCTCCCGCGGGCGTTGCTAGCGTTGCGTCGCTCACCTATGAGAATCGCCCACTCCAAGAGCCGCCCACGGGTCGGCCGCCTGGTGTCGGCGGGTGCGCTGCTGCTGCTCGCCTCGTCGCTGCTGCTCGGCTCGTTCGCCGCCGCGGCCGACGCCGACATAGGCATGCAGATCATCGAAAGGTGCACGCACGGCAAGAGCCTCGGCGGCTTCAGCCAGCAGGCATATCGCCGCGCGCTGCAGGAGATGCCGACCGAAGTCGAAGAGTACTCGGACTGTGGCAACCTTATTCGCCGCGCGCAGCTCGCGGCGGCCGGCGGTCGGGGGGGATCGGGCGGCGGCCCGGCAGCAGTCGCCACGCCGCTCTCGCCATCCGAGCGCAGATCGCTTAGCAGGGTGCCGAAGACCGGTGCGACGCCGTTGCGCGTCGGCGGCCAGCTCGTGCACCCGGGCGTCGTGCACGCCTCCGCGCTCAGCTCACTGCCCGCCCCGCTGCTCGCGATCCTCGCCTTCCTGCTCGCCTGCGCGCTGGCGCTCGGCGGGCGGACAGTCCGAAACGGTGTCCGTGCCCACCGCGCCCGCTGAGCACCCGCCGCGCTCGCCCGAGCCCAGCGGCGGGCCTGGTGTGGGCTCACCCGGCGGGGCGCTGGGCGCGCCCGGCCCGCCGCCGGCTCGCCCGGCGGGCGGCGCGCGAATCTCGGGCGCCACGCCACGATGGCCCGCGCGCGCGGCCTTCTGGTGGCCGACGCTGCTGATCGCGGGGATCCTCTGCTTCGTCGCGTTCCTCGCCGGCGGCGGGCTGAACCTCGGCGACATGACGACCGTCGAGACGACGCTGACGATCGGCTCGGGCCTGATCGTCGCCGCCGCGGTCCTGCTCGCGCCCGCTCTGGGGCACCCCGGCGCGCGCCCCGTCGGGCTGTGGCCGGTCGGGCTGCTGATCGCCTTCGCCGCGCTGACGGCCCTGTCGGTCGTGTGGTCGGTGCAGCCGGACGACAGCTTCAAGGACGCCGGGCGGATGCTCGCCTACAGCGGCGTCTTCGGAGCCTCTGTGGTGCTCGCCCGCGTGGTGCCCGCACGCTGGCCGGCCGTGCTGGGCGGCGTGGTCCTGGGGGCGGTGGTCGTGTGCGGCTACGCGCTGCTCACGAAGGTGTTCCCCGACCAGTTCGACGCAAGCGACATCTACGCGCGGCTGCGCGCCCCGTTCAGCTACTGGAACGCGATCGGCCTGACCGCCGCGATGGGCGCGATCGGCTGCATGTGGCTCGGCGCCCGCAGGGCGGGCCACGCACTGCTCAGCGCGCTGGCCTACCCGGCCATGGGGCTGATGCTGCTCACGCTGATGCTCGCCTACTCGCGCGGCGCGCTCGTCGCGCTCGTGCTCGGCCTCGCGCTGTGGTTCTGCATCGTGCCTCTGCGCTTGCGAGGCGCCGCCGTTCTGCTCTGCGGCGCCATCGCTGCGGGCGGGGTGGTCGCGTGGGACTTCTCCACGCACGCCCTGAACAGCGACAACATCGCGCTGGGTGCGCGCACCGACGCCGGGCACCAGCTCGGGGCGCTGATCGTGGTGATGCTCGTGCTGCTGACACTCGCCGGCTTGGCGTTCGGCTTCTGGACGGGCCGCAACGCACCCTCGATCATCAGCCGCCGGCGGGCGGGCGGGCTGCTGCTGAGCCTGCTGGCCGTCGTGATCCTCGCCTTCGCGGGGGCGCTCGCCGCCAGCCACCGCGGTTTCACGGGCAGCATCTCCCACGGGCTGCACTCGCTGACGGACCCGCACGCGGCCATTCCGCCCAACACGCCCGGCCGGCTGACGGCCGTCGGCAGCGTGCGCGCGCGCTACTGGAACGAGGCGCTGAAGGTGTTCCAGGCGCATCCGGTGCTCGGCGCCGGCGCGGAAGGCTATGCCACGGCGCGCCTGCGCTACCGCACCGAGACGCTCGACGTCAGGCATGCCCACGGCTACGTCGTGCAGACGCTCGCCGACCTCGGGCTCCTCGGGCTCGCGCTGACGCTTGCGCTGCTCGTCGCGTGGATGGCCGCCGCCGGGCGCGGCACGCATCCGTTCAACCGCAGCTGGACGACCTGGAAGACGCTGCGCGAGTGGGTCTCCCGCCGCGCGAGCGGCCCCCGGCCGGGCTGGCGGCCGCTGACGGTCGGCGGGCTGCCCGCGCCGTACACGGCCGAGCGCATCGGCATGCTCAGCATGCTTTGCCTGGTCGTCGTGTTCGGCATCCACTCGCTCGCCGACTGGACGTGGTACGTACCCGGCAACGCCTGCGTGGCGCTGCTCTGCGCCGGCTGGCTGGCGGGCCGCGGGCCGCTTGGGGCGAGCTTCTCCGACGGGGCTGCCGGCGAGCCCGCGCCCGTGCCGGCGCGCGCCGCGCGACCCGCGGGCGCGGACGATCCATCGCGCGGCGGTCCGACGGCGGCGATCCGCCTACCGAGCAAGGAGGACCTGCGCGGCCTGCGCGAGCGCGTGCGCCCGCGCGAGCTCGGCTCGCTGCGCGCCGGCGTGGCGCTGGCGGCGATCGTCGGCGCGCTGCTCGCGGCATGGGCGCAGTGGCAGCCCGAGCGTGCCTCGAACGCCTCCCAGCATGCGCTCGCCCTGCTCGCCCGCAACCCGCGCGACGCGCGGCTGCAGGCGCAGAGCGCCGTCTCTATCGATCCCCTGTCCGCGCAGGCTCGCTTCACCCTGTCGACCGTCGAGCAGGCAACCGGTGCTCCCGGGCTCGCGCGCGCCACGCTGCAGAGGGCCGTGCGCCTGCAGCCCTCCAACCCGCAGACCTGGCTGACGCTCGGCGAGTACGACCTGTCCGGCAACCCGCGCGCCGCGGTCGACGAGCTTGCGGCGGCGATCTACCTGAACCCCGAGTCGATCGCCGCGCAGGCGATCGCCGCGGGAAACCCCGAAGCGATCACGATCCAGAACGACTACGTGCAGGCGCTGCGCGTCGCCAACGCGCAGGCCAGCGCCGCCGCCGCAGCGCGCCGCGCCAGCGCGCGGCGCCGCGCCCGCGCGCCCCGCACCGGCCACCGCGGGGCGACGAGCCGTACGGGGTCGCGCCGAGGAGCGCGGCGTACGGGAGCGGCTCCGCCCAAGGCAGCGCGCTAGACACCAAACCCCAGAGGGATGGCAGGCGAGCCTTCTTAGGTCGAGCGGCGCCCACGGCCCGACGAGCCCCGTGTTCGGACGCACTACAGGTGTCGAAACGCCGCCAAAACGCCCGTTCTATCCATAGGCAAATGTGTAACGGTTTCCGCCGCGGACCGTTAGGATGTGGCACCGGGCTCGCGGAACGGCCGCGCGCGGCTCAGTTCACGACCACGGCACTCGGTCCTCCGCGCGCTTCATGCGGCCGGGTTGCAGTGTTCGTATAGGCGGTAGGTACCGCTTTCGCCTCGCAGGCAGAAGCTGTTCGCGACGATTTCGTTTGCAGTTGGGGGACCTAGTTCTGTTGCCGAGGTTGGGGGCGCGTTCGCTTCGAGAATCAGGAAGTTCGCATGCGGGAGTTCGTTTGCGAAGCCGTTTGATGCGCGGTTGATGGTGTGCCGGTCAACCACCATGAAATAGGACGCTGGCTTGAGTTTGGGCAGCAGGAAGTAGAGGAACACGCCGTTGCTTCCTGCCGTACGCAGATCTTGCGGCCCAACGAACACCGAGTCGCCGGGCCGCGCCAAGTGGTCGATGTCCGTGAGGATGGCCTGCGCCTGCTGAGCTTGGGTCGGGTCTGCGAGTCGGAACGACCGTCCATCGTTGGTGACCTTGAACGAGGACGTCCGTGAGCCCGTGAGCAGCTGATCAGCCTGGTGGTAGAGGGGGAAGCGGATCGCTTCGGCGCATGCGAAGAACAGCACCGTCAACACGGCCCCGAGCGCGAACCGGCGAGCGGCGGGGCTCGTGGGGCGCTGCAGAGGGTCGCTTCTGATCAGTAAGAGCGCCGCGGCGGGTAGCACGGCGAGCACCGCGATGGCGGACACGATCACGTGGCCCTCATCAAGTTTCCCAAGCGCGAAAGGCACCATCGCGATCCCCCATAGTCCGGCGCCGAGTAGGACGCGCGCTTCCGGGTCCCGGCGTGCCCGCCGCTCCCGCAGGATGCCCGCGGCCAGCGCGAGGAACGTCGCGAGGGCATACAGGGCGACGGCCTCCGCGAGATCGCTCACGAACGGGGGTCGAGCGGGATGCTCACGAGCGCCGAAGCCGATCTTCAGCGAGCGCCAGACCGAGTGTGGGCCCGCCAACACGACGTGAATGAGTAGCGGAGCGAGGCCAACCGCCACGCCTACCAACAGGCGCTGGCGCTCGCGTGCAGGCAGTATCGCCGCTAGCGGCACCACGGCTATCGCAGCTGCCGGAAGGAAGTCGACGCGCATGAGCGCACTCAGCCCCAGCAGCAGGCCCGCGGCCGGAACAAGCACGCGACTTCCGGTCGGCGATCCGCGCGCGGACGCGACCAGCACACGCGCGAGTGCCGCGTAGCCGAGCAGCGCGAGTGCCCAGAATCCGATCGAGGCGGGAGCACCAACCGACCCGACGACCGTCGCCGTAACCGCCGTTGCACCCACCAGCGCAGCACCGAGTCCCCAGTTCAGCGCCAACGCGAATGCCGCCGCGACGATGCACAGCCGATACGTCATGCCGACGAACCGCTCGGTCGCCAGGCTTTCGCCGAACAGCTCGTCGGCTCCGGCGATCGCCCACACGCTGCCCGGCCCGTAGGGGTCGTAGAAGTCCCGCTGCGGCACCGCGCCGTCCAGCACCCGGGCGGGAAAGGCGACGAGCTCGCCCTCGTCAAGAGGCGGCGCCGGCGCATCGAAGGCCGGCGACATCAACATCGCCGAGAGCGCAAGCACCGCAGCGAGCGCCGCCAGCGAGCGCCGCCTACTCACGCAAACCTCGCCGCAGACGACAGCGCTTACTCGCGGCGGGCATGGCGCCGAAGTCTATTCGCGCGACAAGTCACACCTCCGGCCGCACATCTGGACCAAAGCCGCACGCACTGTGGACGCAGCATGCGTGGGGCCGCTGCACATCCGTAGATGACCGCGGTGCGGCCATGATGGGTCTCCTCGCCCGGTCGCCCTTCAGGGCTGCTGCTTGTGCGGAGATGTAAGCGCATCGCCGGCAACTCCAGCCGCGCGACGGCTGCCACCGGATCAGGTAGAGCGGTTTGCTCTGCGCC
>DATHGU010000121.1:0-2917 GCA_035317495.1 Solirubrobacteraceae bacterium | reverse complement strand
TGTTCGTCGCCAGCCGCGCGATCGCCTCGATCACCTCGGGCGGTCCCACGAGGTAGCCCACGCGGATGCCCGGGCAGATGGTCTTGGAGAAGGAAGAGGCGTACACGACGTGCTCGGGGTCCATCGAGAGCATCGTCGGCAGCGACTCGCCGCTGAAGCGCAGCGCCACGTAGGGGTCGTCCTCGAATACGGGGAACCCGTACTGAGCCGCCAGCGCGAGCAGCGCCTGGCGCTTTGCCAGCGAGAGCGTGTAGCCCGCCGGGTTCTGGAAGTTGGGGATGATGTGCGCGAGCGTCGGCCGCGCCCTGCCGCCGCCGAGCAGGCGCGCAAGCGCTTCGGTGTCGATGCCGTCCGGCTGGAGCTCGACCGCGTGCAGGTTCGCTCCACGCTCGCGCAGCGAAAGCAGCGTGCGGTCGTAGGAGGGTCGCTCGACGACCACGTCGTCGCCGGGGCGCACGAGATGCTCGAAGAGGAAGGCATCCGCCTGCATCGAGCCGTTCGTGACCAGCACGCGTTCGGGCTCGACGCCGTGACGATCGGCGATCCACGTGCGCAGGCGGGGGTAGCCGATCGACGTGCCGTAGGCGGTCGTCCCGCCGGGGTCGCTCTCGAAGGCGCGCACGGCTGCGTCGCGCAGCCCCTCCACGTCGACGATGTCGAGCGACGGGGCGCCGCGCGCGAAGGAGATCGCCGGTCCGGTAGGCGCGGGCACGGCCGCGTAGGTTATGCGGCCGAGCAGCTCGTCGTAGTCATGGGTCAGCTCGCGCGCGGTGCGCTCCAGGCGGTCGCGGAAGCGCAGCAGCTCGGCGGCGCTCGGAGAGCGGTTGGCGAGCGGCGGCGGCCTGCGGCCGAGTCGCGCCGGAGCCTCCACGTCGATCGTCGTGCCTCCAGCCGAGCCCACCGCTGCCTGCGCGCCGGTGTCGTCGCTCGCGCCGGGGTCGATCGTCGCCGTCGCGGACAGCGGCCCACCGCGGACGGGCTCCTCGCTCACGACGGCCTCGTCGATCAGCCGGCTTTCGCCGGCCGGTCCGGGCTTGGCGTTGGCAGGTGGGTAGCTCCGGCGACGGTCCTCGCGTCGTTCGTCGCCCCGACGGCGGTCACGGCGCTCCTCGCGGCCTTCGGGCTCGCGCTCCTCGGCGCGCTCTCCGGCGCGCTCCCGGTCGCCGGCGGGGTGGCGCTGCGCGCCCTGGCCGATGCCGCTCAGGACGTGTTCGAGCTCGCGGAGCTTGCGCTCCAACTCACCCAGCGTGTCTGCGATCTCACTGTCCACGAGCGCCAAGCGTAGCGGTCGGCGCGCGACGCGGCCAGGGGTCGCGGGCGATCAGGACGCGCCGACGGACGCGCTGCCGAGTACCTCGACGGCGATCGCAGCCGCCTCGGTGGGGGTGCGCCCCACGCGCACGCCCTTCGCTTCGAGCGCTTGCGCCTTCGCGGCCGCGGTGCCCGCCGAGCCGGACACGATCGCTCCAGCGTGCCCCATCTGCTTGCCCGCCGGCGCTGTGAAGCCGGCGATGTAGGCGACCACCGGCTTGGTCATGTGCCCGGCTATGTACTCGGCCGCCTCCTCCTCTGCGGCGCCGCCGATCTCGCCGGAGAGCACGACCAGCTCCGTCTCCTCGTCGGCCTCGAACAGCTCGAGCACGTCGGCGAACGACGAGCCGGGCACGGGGTCTCCGCCGATCCCGACGATCGTGCTGCAGCCGAATCCCGCGCGCGCGATCTCGTTGCCGATCTGGTAGGTCAGCGTCCCCGAGCGCGACACGACGCCGACGTTCCCCTCTTTGAAGAACGACGCGGGGATGATGCCCACGTTGGCCTTGGCGGGGGAGAGGATTCCCGGGCAGTTGGGTCCGATCAGCCGCGTCCCGGGATGGTCGCGCTTGACCGTGTTGTAGACGCGCAGCTCGTCGTGCGCAGGGATGCCCTCAGTGATCGTGATCACGAGCTCGACGCCGCCGGCGGCGGCATCGAGGATCGCGTCGGCCGCGAACTTCGGCGGCACGAAGATCATCGCCGTGTTTGGCTGCGCCTCGGTGACGGCCTCCACCCAGCTGTCGAAGACGGGAATGCCCTCGACGTCCTGGCCGCCCTTGCCGGGGGTGACGCCGCCCACCACGTTCGTCCCGTATCTGCGGTTGTTGAGCGTATGGAAGGTGCCCTGGCGACCCGTGATGCCGGCCACCGCCAGGCGCGTGCGCTCATCGACGAGCACGGCCATCAGGCGGGCGCCCCCACGCTCTGCCCGGCCGCCAGCGCGACTACCTTCTCGGCCGCCTCGTTCATCGTCTCCGCGGCATGCACGTTCGGCAGCGCCGCCTCGCGCAGCAGGCGGCGGCCCTCGGCGTCGTTGGTCCCGTCTATGCGCACGACGAACGGCACCGACGGTTTGATCTCCTCGAACGCCTCGATCAGCCCCATCGCCACTTCGTCGCCGCGCGTGATTCCTCCGAAGATGTTGACCAGCACGGCCTTCACGGCGTCGTTGGCGAGGATCAGGTTGACGGCCTGCTTGATCGTCTCGGCGTTCGAGCCGCCGCCGGCGTCGAGGAAGTTGGCGGGCGAGCCGCCCGCCTGGGCGACCACGTCGAGCGTCGACATCACAAGCCCGGCGCCGTTTCCGAGGATGCCGATGTCGCCGTCCAGCTTGACGTACTGCACGCCCTCTTCCTTGGCCCTGCGCTCGAGCTGGTCTTCGTTCTCCTTGTCCGACAGCGACTGGTTCTCGGGGTGGCGGTAGAGCGCGTTGCCGTCCAGCGAGACCTTCGCGTCGAGCGCCTTGACTTCGCGCTCGGGCGTCACGATCAGCGGGTTGATCTCCGCCAGCGTCGCGTCCTCCTCCAACCACACCTCATACAGCGCCACCAGCGCGTCGGCGACGCCGTCGGACACGTCGGCGTCGGCGCCGCCTTCGCGCGCG
>DATHGU010000120.1:0-10647 GCA_035317495.1 Solirubrobacteraceae bacterium | reverse complement strand
GACCGGCAAAGATTGCTTTGACGCCGCTCAGTCCTGGCACTTTCTCCGGCGCGTGCCGTTCGGTTTCTTCGCCGTCGCCCAGCTGCCCATAGCCGTTGTAGCCCCAGGCCATAACGGTGCCGTCGCTCAGCAGCGCCAGATTGTGGTGTTCGCCAGCAGAGATCGCCGTAACGTTGCTAACTTCTTTGACCGCCACCGGCAGGTATTTGTCAATTATGGTGCCGTCGCCAAGCTGCCCCACGTTATTGCTGCCCCACGCCCTGACTTCGCCGTTTTCCAGCAGCGCCAAGCTGTAGGCCAAGCCGCCGGCGACTGCGGTAACTCCAGTCAGTCCTTTCACCGGCGCAGGCACCAGGCTGGGTTCACAGCAGGTGCCGTTGCCCAACTGCCCGGAATTGTTGTCACCCCAGGCCAGCACACCGGAAGACGCGAGCGCCGATGGTGCTGCGATCGCCAATGTCAAGGCGGAGGCGACGGCTGCGACGACCAGTTCCGTGACTCGACGGTATGAGCGTCTGGTGGGACGTCTTGCGTGAGAGTCCATGTTTCCCCCCGATCCCGGGCAGCGCGCGCCACCCCGATCCGTTTCAGGCGTCTGTAGTAGACGGCGTTTCTGTCGCTATTGGACGGAACGACCCGTGAGGTCAGCGAGAGGCAGATGGTGCCCGCCCGGGGCCTGCGCGAGAGCTTCGAGCAGCAGCGGCCGATAACGGCCCATCAGCGACCCTACTCCTTTTGAGGTAGTTAGGGAGCGTGCCGACATGGCAACCCCACGCCACCGAAACCGCCTGCAAATCGGGCTAGTGGGCGATCCAGGACTCGAACCTGGGACCTCTTCCTTATCAGAGAAGCGCTCTAACCAACTGAGCTAATCGCCCCTACGTGGAGATCGACAATTCGATCGCGGCCGACCATCCTATCGCCGCCACAGCGGCGTCATCCGCCGCGCAGCGGCAGCCGGCAGCGTGTGGGCGACGCTGCGCGCTCGAGGCATCGCGCACTCCACAGATTATATATCAATAAATAGAAGGATATCGATGGCCGGTCTATGCCACGGCGCGAGGTCGAAGCCGTCGCGCCAGCTCGATCGCCTCTTGGCGGGTCGTGAACGACAGCTCCGCGCGGTAGCCGCCGTCGCGCGTCGGCTTGACGCTCACCTCGGCGCCCAGCGCGCTGCCGAGCGCGTCGGCGATCTCCCGCGCGGCCTGCTCCTGGTCGGGATGTGCGCCGCCGGTCAGCCGACTGCGGCGCGCAGGAGGGCTCGCCGGCTCGCCCGTGCTCGCGTTGTGCGCTCGAGCGCGCGCTTCGGTCGTCCTCACCGACCAGCCCTCCTGGACGGCGGTTCGCGCCAGGCTCGCGCGGGCGCCATGGTCCTCGGCGAGCAACAGCGCGCGCCCGTGTCCCTCGCTGAGCGAGCCATCCTGCAGCAGCTCGATCACCTCGTCGGGCAGGTCGAGCAGGCGCACGAGGTTGCTCACGGCCACGCGGCTGCGGCCGATGCGCCGCCCGACCGCCTCACGCGTCAGCCCGAGCTCCTCGACCAGCGCCGCGCACGCCCGCGCCTCCTCGATCGGACTGAGATCCTCGCGCGCCATGTTCTCGATCAGCGCCAGCTCGATCGCTTCGGCGTCATCGCGCGGGCGCACCAGCGCCGGCACCGTCTCCAGACCGGCGATACGCGCGGCGCGCCAACGGCGCTCACCGGCGACGAGCTCGTATGTCCCGCCTGGCTTCGGCCGCACGAGCACCGGCTGCAGCACGCCGCGCTCGCCCAGCGAGCCGGCCAGCGCCTGCAGCGAGTCCTCGTCGAAGCGCCGACGTGGCTGGGTCGGATTGGGCGCGATCAACTCGACCGGCAGCTCGCGCAGCTCCTGCTCCTTCGCCCGTTCGACGTCTGTCGAGACCGACAGGATCGCCTCCAGGCCCCGTCCCATCCCCGGCTTTGGTCTAGCCACGCGCGGCCACCTCCTTTGCCAACTCGAAATATGCCTCGGCGCCCGCGCTGTGCGGGTCGTGGTGTGTCACCGGCAACCCATAGCTCGGCGCCTCGCCGACGCGCACGTTGCGCGGGATCACGGTCGAGAACACCAGATCGGGGAAGTGCTCCCTGACCTCGCGCTCCACGTCGCGGCCCAGCCGCGTGCGGTTGTCGTGCATCGTAAGCAGCATCCCCGCGACCGTCAGCCGCGGGTTCAGCTCGCGCTGCACCAACGCAAGCGTGTCCAGCAGCCCGGCCAGGCCCTCCAGCGCGAAGTACTCCGTCTGCACGGGCACGATCACGCGGTCGGCCGCGACCAGCGCGCTGACCGTCAGCGGTCCCAGCGACGGCGGGCAGTCGAGCAAGATGTACTCGAACTCCTCCCGCAACGGCGCCAGGCGCTCCCGCAGGCGCTGCTCGAAGCCCTCGATCCGCGGCAGCTCGACGTTCGCGCCGGCCAGGCCGGCGCCCGCCGGAAGCAGCCGCAGCCCGTCCACGCTCGAGTCCGTCAGCGCCTGCAGCGCGCTCGCCTCGCCCGTCAGCACCTCATACAGCCCCGGCGACTGCGTACGCGAAACCCCCAGGCCGACCGTCGCATTCGCCTGCGGGTCGACGTCGACCAGCACCGTCCGATAGCCCGCCTCCGCGATGCACGCGCCCACGTTCAGCGCCGTCGTCGTCTTCCCCACGCCGCCCTTCTGGTTGGCGATCGCGTACATCGTGGACATCGCTGCAAGCTAGCGACGATCGCGGTCAGAGGCGGCCTGCTCCGTCCCATTCAGCGAAGAACGGCTCAGCCAGCAAGCGGGCGCTTGCGTGCCACTCCCGCGCGCCGCGGGTAGCGCGGGGGCGTCTCGCGGGACTTCTCGAACACGTGCAGATGCCGGTCTGTCGCGCCCTCGAACGGCTCGACCCGGCGGATCTCCAGCCGGCGCAGGCCGAGCATCTCGGCCGCTGCGGCGGACGCTCGCTCGTGCGTCTCGCTGCGCCGCCCGCGCCAGTCCACCAGCGTCCCGCCCAGCGCCAGCAGCGGCGCCGCGTACTCGAGCACGACCGGCTGCGCCGCGAGCGCGCGAGCCACGACCGCCTCGTTGGCGCCGAGGCCGTCTCCCCACTCCTCCGCCCTCGCGCACACCACGAGCGCGTTCTCGATCTCCGCGCTCGCGCTCGCGCGCCGCAGGAACTCGCACTTGCGCCGCTGGCTCTCGACCAGGCTGACGCGCGCTCGAGGCAGCGCCACGGCCAGCGGCAGGCCGGGGAATCCAGCGCCCGCGCCCAGGTCGGCGATCGAGCGCGCCTCACGCAGGCCGTCTACCTGAAGCGCCACGAGCGAGTCCGCCACATGCGCGCCGGCGGCCTCGCGCGGGTCGCGAATCGCCGTCGGCGCGTGCTCGTCGCGCTCCAGCGCTTCCAGCACGCTGCGCAGTTGCTCGCGCTGGCGCGGGCTCAGATCGCGCTCGCTCGGTGCTTTCTGCCGCGCGGGCGGTTCATCGCTCATCGTTCGTGAGCCCGCTCGTGTGAATGTTTCCCGTGAAACGCTCTGCCGCGCGCTCAGTCGTCCACCGGCGAGACGACGAGAAACCGCTCGGGCTCCGCGCCCTCGCTGTGCGTCTCCACGCCGCCGCGCTCACGCAGGTATTCATGGACGATCCGCCGCTCCGACGGGGGCATCGGGTCGAGCTCGACCGCGCGCCCCTCGCGCAGCGCCTCCTCGGCCGCGTCGTCCGCATCGGCCCGCAGCAGCTCCGCGCGTCGCTCGCGGTAGCCGTCGGCGTCGATCACCACGCGCACCGACGACGGGCCCTCGGGGAACACGATCCGCTGCGCCAGATGCTGCACGGCGTCGATCGTCTGCCCGCGCCGGCCTATGAACAAGCCCACATCCTCCCCTTTGACGCGTCCGCTCAACACGCCCTCCGCTTCCTCAACCTCAACCTGAACGTCAAGACCGAGGGCCTCGGTCACTTCCTCAAGCAGCTCCTCGAGCAGCTCGGCGGGCTCGAGCTCCTCCTCGCCCAGATCCTGCAACTCCGCGTCGGCGTCTTCGCTCATCGGCGCCTACCCGATCGTTTCTTCTTCTTGCGCGGCGGGCGAGGCGGCGGCGCGGCGGGTTTGCCCTCGCGAGCGGCTGGTTTGCTCTCGCGGTCCCCCGCGTCCGTGGCCCCCGAGCGCGCGCCGCGGCCGAAGAGCCCACCGCTTCCAGAGCCCGAGCCGCTCACCCCCGCGCCGGCGAGCGCGGGCTTCAGCGATCGCGTGGACTTCCCGTTCTTTGAGCTGTCCGCCTCGATCGGCGCGGGCGGCGGGCCCATATGTCGTTTGATCAGGTACTGCTGGACGATCGTCCACACGTTCGTCGTGATCCAGTAGACCAGCAGGCCGGCCGGGTAGCGATAGAGGATCACCACGAAGACCAGCGGCAGCAGCAGCATCAGGCGGCGCTGGTTGGGGTCCGCCGTCGCCGTTGCAACGAGCGTCGAGAACACCTGCGAGCCGACGTACAGGACGATCAGCACGATCAACGCGGCGCCCGTCGCCTTTTCGGTGATGTCGGGCAGGAACAGGAACTTCGCCGAGTGCGGCGCGACCGCGTTGCAGCTTATTTCCGAGAGGCCTTTGACGTGCTGGCCGGCATGCGTGATCGCGCCCGACGGGATTTCGCTGTTGTGGGCGATCGTCTTGCCGAGCACAGCGCTGAAGTGCTCGCGCAGCTGCTTGCCGCAGATGTCGAGCTTGAGGTCCGTCCGCAGCATGTAGAACAGCGAGATGAACACGGGCAGCTGCAGCAGCAGCGGCAGGCACGACGCGAGCGGATTGATTTTGTGCTCGCGATAGAACGCCATGATCTCCTGCTGCTGGCGCTGTTTGTCCTCCTTGTACTTCTCTTTCAGCGCGGCGATCTGCGGCGAGAGCCGCTGCATCTCCTGCATCGACTTCAGCTGTCTGTACGTCAGCGGTACGAGAATCCCGCGGATCACGACGGTCAACCCGACGATCGCCAAACCCCAGCTGCCGCCCACGACGTTGTCGTGGATGAACACCATCACCGACTCGAACAGGCTGATCAGCGGCGAGAACGCATCCTCTATGACGTTGGCGGAGATTGGCATGCGCTCTAAGTGATCGCGGCGATCGTGGTCGGCGGCTGGTCGGTCGGTTGCCTGCGCGGCGCCGCCCGGCGACCGCCTGCCGTCAGCCGACGCGCCCGCTCACGAAGCACTGCGGCGGCCGCCCTTGAACACCCGCTGGGCCTCCACGGGATCGTAGCCTCCGTAGCTCCATGGGTTGCACCTGAGCAGCCGCCACGCCGCAAGCACCGCGCCCCTAAGTATGCCGTACTCCCGGATCGCTTCGACCGCATAGCGCGAGCACGTCGGCTCGTACTTGCAGCGACGGGGGATCGCCGGAGATATCAGGCGTTGATAGACCGTGATCGGGGCCACCGCGGCCGCGCGTGCCAGCCGCGCAGGTCGCGCCCATCGACCGGCGTCTTCTTCGACGGCGGTAGGTGAGCTCACAGCAGCTCCTCCGCTGCCGGCTCGTCGTCCGAGTCGTCGCGATCGCGCAGCTCGCGATCGCGCAGCCCGGCCTTCGCGATCAGCTCGGCGAGCGCCGCGTCCACGCCGGGCAGGCCCTCGCGTGCGGCGAGCTCCGCCGCGGACGGCCGCGCGACGACCACGACGTCCTGGTCCGGGCGCAGCTCTGCTTCGGCGTGGGCAAAGGCTTCGCGCAGCAGTCGCTTGACGCGGTTGCGCTCGACCGCGCCGCCGACCTTGCGCGATACCGACAGGCCCAGCCGCGGGCGCTCGGCAGACGGATTGGGAAACGTATAGAGCACGAGGTGCCGGTTGGCCGTCGAGCGTCCCTGGCGGTACACCCGCTCGAACTCCGCGCTGCGCGACAGGCGACCGCGACTGGAGGGACGCGGTTTCATCACGCGGCCATCACGCTCAGGTGGAGAGGCGCTTGCGTCCCTTGGTACGACGGCGCTTGATCGTCAACCGCCCGGCGCGCGAGCGCATGCGGCCGCGGAACCCGTGCGCGCGGGCTCGCTTGCGCTTCTTTGGCTGATAGGTGCGCTTCATCGTTTGGTTCTCCGGACCTCGCCCGATTCCTTCCACCCAGGGCGGCCCGCCACGACTACGGCCGGGGCTGCCCTCCGGCGCCCAAGTATAGGACCGTGAGGCGGTCGCTGATTTTTCCCGCCAATTGCGACCAGCCCTCTCGGGCGCTCCGAGAGCGTCGGTTATAGTCGCCCAACCGGGCCCCCGGGTCCCCTCTGAATAGTCGCCTACGTTTTCTTCGGGAGAGAAGCGGATACATGCTGCCGTGAGCGTCGAGCTCGAGGACATATGGTCGCGCGTGCAAGCCGAGCTTGCGCTGTCCGTCGACGAGCCAACCTTTCGCATCTGGCTCGCGCCGTTGCGCGCGCGGGAGCTCGACCGGCAGCGACTGCTCGTCGAGGCGCCCGCGCAGTCGCGCGGCTGGATTCGCGACCGTTTCGGCCGCCTGCTCGAAGCGTGCGCCGCGAAGGTGATCGGCCAGAGCACGGTCGTCGAGCTGATCGCGGCCACTCCCGGTGACGCGGCGGCTTCGCGGGCGGCGAATGACGGCTCGCGCCCTGCCTCGGGGGCCGAGCAGGATCGCTTCTCACGACGGCGTGCCGCGCAGTCGCCGAGGTCCGATTCGCCGGGCGACGATGTGTTTCCGCCGGCGCACGCCTCGCCGGGCGGCCTGCTCGCCAACCCCAAGCTGACCTTCGAGCAGTTCGTCATCGGCGACTGCAACCGGCTCGCGCACGCGGCCGCGCTGACGGTTGCCGAGATGCCGGCGCAGGCCTACAACCCGTTGTTCATCTGTGGTCCTCCGGGCGTCGGCAAGACGCACCTGCTCAGCGCGATAGCCAACTTGCTGCTCGCGCACAGCCCCGGCCTCACGGTGCGCTGCACGACCGGCGAGGCGTTCACCAACGAGTTCCTCGACTCGCTCGGCGGCGGGCGCACGGACGGCTTCAAGGCGCGCTTTCGCCACATCGACGTGCTGCTGATGGACGACGTGCAGTTCCTCGAGCGCAAGACCAAGACCGAGGAGGAGTTCTTTCACACCTTCAACGCCCTGCACGACGGCGGCCGCCAGATCGTGCTCACCTCAGATCGCGCGCCGCACGACTTGCAGGCGCTCGAGGACCGCCTGCGCGAGCGCTTCGAGGCGGGGCTCGTCGCTGACATCCAGCCGCCCGACCTCGCTACCAGGCTGGCGATCCTGCGAAAGCGCGCCAACCACGACGGTGTACATATCGCCGACGAGCACGCCCTGCTGGTGATCGCCGAGCGTATCCAGAACAACGTTCGCGCGCTCGAGGGGGCACTGATCCGTGTCGTCGCGTTCAGCTCGTTGACCGGCCGGCCTCTCACCGGTGGTCTTGCGCACGAGGTCCTCAACACGCTCTATCCGCGTACCAACGCCTGCGGGCCGCGCAAGGCGCGCTCGATCGCCGAGATTCAAGCCGCCGTCAGTCGACACTTCGACCTCTCGACCGCGGAGCTCCTGTCAAACGCCCGCACGCCCCGAATCGCCTGGCCGCGGCAGATCGCCATGTACCTGGCCCGCGAGCTGACCGGTGAATCGCTGCCGTCGATCGGCAGGTCCTTCGGCGGTCGCGATCATACGACGGTGCTCCATGCTTGGCGGCGCACCAGCGCACGCATCGCGACCGATGCCGCCGCCCGCGAGGCTGTGGAGGGCCTGTGCCAAGGCCTCGGTGCCACTCTTCCAGAGCACGCTTCGCCCTCCGCCGACCGCTTCGCCTGAGAGACTGCCTTGCGCCATCCACAGCACAATCCACCGGCTCACGCCCTGAAACGCCCGCGGTTGGCGGTCTCGCACACGTTCACAGCCTCTACTACCTACTGTTCCCCCCTCACACATTCATCATGAAGCTTTCCCTGCCCACCTCAGAGCTGTTGACTCAGCTGCAGACCGTCACCCGCGTGGCGTCGACTCGCAGCGCCGTACAGGCGCTGTCGGGCGTGATGATCTCCGCCACCGACGATGCGCCTGCCGAGCTGCTTGCGACCGATATGGAGATTGGCCTACGCGTGCCGCTCCAAGCGGAGACGACACGCCCCGGCAGTGCGGTGTTGCCCGCACGCCTACTGCTCGACGTCGTCCGCTCGCTGCCCAGCGAGCAGCTGACGCTCGAGCTGCGCAGCGCCGAGCAGGACGTTGAGCTGATCTCCGGAGCGGCAACGTTCCACCTGCGCACTTTGCGGGCCGAGGACTTCCCGACACTCCCCAGCCCCTCACCCGACACGCGCATCGCCCTGCCCGTCGAGGCGTTCGTACAGACCGTCTCGCGGGTAGCCCGCTCGGCCTCTCGCGACGAGACCCGTCCTGTTCTGACGGGCATCTTGATGTCGGCCTCCGCGCAGGAGCTGCGCATGGTCGCCACTGACTCCTACCGCTTGAGCGTCAAGGAGACGGCGCTTGACACGCCGCTGCAAGGCAGTCTCGAGGCGAACGTCCCGGCGCGCGCGTTGCAGGAGCTCGCCCGCATCGCCCAGCAGGCTCCCAGCGACGCGCTGGCGGTCAGTGTCGGGCAGAACCAGGTCGTCTTCGAGCTGGGCGAGATCGTCCTGTCCTCGCGCTTGATCGACGGCCAGTTCCCCAACTACCGCCAGCTGCTCCCCGAGTCGGTCGAGCACGAGCTGCGTGTCTCGAGCGCCGAGCTGACCGACGTCGTCAGGCGCATCAGCCTGCTTGCCCAGAAGAACGCGCCGCTGCGCCTCAGCTTCAGCGAGGGGATGCTGACAGTCTCGGCTCAGACCCCCGACGTAGGCGAGGCCAGCGAGGCGATCCCCGTACCCTTCCACGGAGAGCCGTTCGAGATCGGCTTCAACCCCGAGTTCCTGCGCGACGGCCTCGAGAGCATCGAGTCCGACGAGCTCGTGTTGAAGCTGATCAGCCCACTGCGTCCGGGGCTGATCGAATCACCCGACTCGGGCGATTTCGTATACCTGATCATGCCGATTCGGCTGAACGTGTAGTGACATGCGCGTGGACAGCGTGCAGATGCGCGACTTCCGCACCTATGCCCGCGCAGAGGCCCGCCTCGGCGCCGGCCTGACCGTCGTCTTTGGCCCGAACGGCGCGGGCAAGTCGAACCTGCTCGAGGCGCTCTACTTCGGCTGCACCGGGCGCTCTCCGCGCACCCGCAACGAGCGCGAGCTGGTGCGCTTCGGCGCGCAGGCCGCACGGGTCGTCGTGCGTTGCAGCGACGGCGCACGCGAGCACGAGCTGAGCGTGGGCTACGGCCCGGGCCCCGACGGAGCCCGGGCCGACAAGCGCATGATCGCCGACGGTGCCCCCGTCGAGCGCCTGCTCGACATCGAGTTCAGGCCTCTGCTGAGCGTCTTCGAGCCCGACCGGCTGGAGCTGCTCAAGGGTCCGCCGTCTGTCCGTCGCGCGCATCTCGATCAGGTGGTCGCGGCGATCTGGCCGCTGCGCGCGAACGACCGCCGCGAGTACTCGCGCGTGCTGGCGCAGCGCAACGCCCTGCTGGGGCGGATCCGCTCCGGCCGCGCGTCGGACGCGACGCTCGCAGCCTGGGACCGCGAGCTGGCCGTATCGGCGCTTGCCGTGCGCGAGCATCGCGCCGGCGCGGTCGAGCTGCTGGCCGCGCCGTTCATGCAGCGCGCCGCTCAACTGGGCCTCGATGGGGAGGCGAAGCTCGACTACCGCCCACGCTCGCGGGCCGCCGATGCGGATCAGTTCGTCGCCGAGCTGCAGGCCCGCCTGTCGACCGACCTCGAGCGCGGCTTCTCCAGACATGGGCCGCATCGCGACGAGCTCGCGATCGTGCGCGATGGCAGGGAGCTGCGCCTGTACGGCTCGCAGGGGGAGCAGCGCATGGCGTTGCTCGCCCTGCTGCTCGCCGAGCGCACCGTGCTCGCGCGCGAACGGCGACGTACGCCGCTGATGCTGCTCGACGACGTGATGAGCGAGCTCGACTCCGAACGCCGCCAGCTGCTGGCCGACGAGCTCTCATCAGGCGGGCAGAGCGTGATCGCCACGACCGACCTCGCGCACGTGCCGGGTGCCGGCGACGCGTCGGTCACGCGCCTGCGCGTGTCTTCCGGCACGATCCTCCAGGAGGCGCTCGCCGCATGAGGAAACCCGCTCCTCGCTCGCTGTCCGTGGCGCTCGAGCGCCTCACCTGCACGCTCGCGCCGGCCACCACGCTCGCACGCGTGCAAGAGGCCTGGGAGCGCGCGACGGGCCCCGCGATCGCCGCGGCCGCGCGCCCCACAGCCGAGCGCGAAGGGGTCCTGACCGTCAGCTGCGAGGCCGCCGTCTGGGCGCAGGAGCTCGACCTGATGGCGGGCGCCCTCGTACCCCGTCTGAACGCCGAGCTGGGCGAGCAGGCGATCCGTGAGCTGCGCTGTCGCACGGCCTGAGCGCGCAAGTGCCTTGTTTCCTGCAATTTGCAGGGGTTTAGAGGGGCTGGAGGGGCCGGAAACGACCCCGTCTCGTGCTATTGTTATGTACACATTCTCCCGCCCCGGCCCGTGGTGCGAGCGCCGCGGATTCCGGGGCGTTCTCACGTAATCGGAGGGCCATTGGCCGAAGGCAGCAACAGCTCTAAATCGAGCGCCAAGAAGGGCGGCGTCAAC
>DATHGU010000119.1:0-4806 GCA_035317495.1 Solirubrobacteraceae bacterium | reverse complement strand
GTCGTCGTCGTCTTGCCGGCGTCGATGTGCGCCATGATGCCGATGTTGCGCGTGTTCTGAAGTGTGTACTTTCGTGGCATGGATGGCCTGGGGAGTTGGGCGGGGACGGGTGTTCGGGCGAAAAAAATGGACCCCTCGGGTCCACGCGCGCTGCTGGTCGTTGTGGACCGGTCCGCTTCGTTATCTGCTCGAGGTCTCCATTTTGATTTGCGACTCCGTCGCGGTTGTGCTCAGCAAGTTACGCACACGCGCGACGCGAGTTCGACTATAGCAGAGCGATTCGCCGTCCCAGCCCGCTAATTCGGGGCTTGAGAGCCTTCTTGCGGGGCCTTCTCGAGGGCCTCGCAGCCCCCCGCCGGGGCGCCCTCCTCGAACATCGTCCCGAGGCGCTCGAGCACCCGTGTCGTGGTGCGCAGATCGCGCGCGGCAACCCCGTCCAGCGCGTCGAGCCAGCGGCCCTACCAGCGGTAGTGGGCGAAGGCCTTGTTGGCCTGCGCCATACGGTAGATGTCGTCCTTACGCTTGTAGGCGCCGCCCTGCTGGGCGAGCGCGTCGGTCAGCTCGTTGGCGAGCCGCTGGGCCATCGTCTTCTCGCGGCGCGAGCGTGCGAACTCGACGAGCCAGCGCACGGCGAGCGTGCGCGCGCGGCGCGAGGCGACCTCGACGGGCACCTGGTAGGTGGCGCCGCCGACGCGCCGGGATTTGACCTCGAGCGTGGGCGTGAGCGTTTTGATCGAGGCCTCGAGCGTCTCGATCGGGTCTTTGTCAGAGCGCTCGGCGATCAGCGCGAGCGCGTCGTAGACGATCCGCTCGGCGACCGACTTCTTGCCGTCGAGCATGACCTTGTTGATGACCTGCTGGACGAGCTTCGATCGATGGATCGGGTCCGCCTCGACGGGGCGGATCTGGGCGGCTGCGCGGCGGGGCATGCGTTCGCTATTTCTTCTTCACGCCGTACTGCGAGCGGGCCTTCTTGCGATCGCTCACGCCTGCCGCGTCGAGCGTGCCGCGCACGACCTTGTAACGGACGCCGGGCAGGTCCTTGACGCGTCCGCCGCGCACCAGCACGACGGAGTGCTCCTGCAGGTTGTGACCCTCGCCGGGGATGTACGCGGTGACCTCGATCGAGCCCGAGATGCGCACGCGCGCGACCTTGCGCAGCGCCGAGTTAGGCTTCTTGGGGGTGGTCGTGTAGACGCGCGTGCAGACGCCACGCCGCTGCGGCGCGGCTACCTTCTTCTTGCGCCCTGCCCCCGACTTCAAGCCCGGTGTGGCGAGCTTCTTCTTCGGGGCGACACGGCCCTTGCGCACGAGTTGCGAGGTGGTTGGCATCCGGGCGGTGATGCTAGCAGCGCTAGGCGCTTGCAGCAGCGCCGGCGGCGCGCACCGGTGCGGGCATCATCGCCGCGGCGATGATCACGGCCACGAAGGCGACCGCCTGCAGCGTGAGGCCGAGCGGGCTGCCGGCCATCGGATCGCCGAACACGAGGATGCCACAGGTTATCCCGGCGATGTTGGCGGCTGTGCCGGTGACGGCGATCACGGGTACGGCGTCGCCGTCCTGCAGGCCGCGAGCGGAGGCGTAGAAGGCGACGATCGAGGCGAGCACGGCGACGATCAGCCAGGGGCTGAGCAGCAGCCCGAGAAAGCCGTGCGCCCCGGTGATGCCGGTGAGCGCCTTGATCGCCGTGTCGGATACGCCGAAGAGGATTCCTGCGGCGGCGCCAAGCATGACGCCGTGGTGCTCGACCGGGCCGCCGATACGCGGGCCCATGATCAAGAGGCCGCCGAGCCCGAACAGGCCGGCCTCGAAGGCGATCATCGCGGCGACTGAGAACTGCGAGTGCGCGCCGTGCATCGTCGGCGCGGTTATACCGAGCACCGCCAGGCCGGCGGCCATCAGCGACAGCCCGATCCACTGGCGACGCCCGACCTCGAAGCCGAACAGCTTGTCGGCCATCACGGCGATGAACACGACGCCGGCGGCGAGCGCCACCTGGATCACCGACATTGGCGCCATCGCGAGCGCTGCGACGTGCAGGCCCCAGCTGATCGTGGCGGTGATCATGCCGATCGTGAACCACTTCGACGAGTACAGCGAGCGCGCCGCTGCAAACGGGTGGCGGACGTCGATCTTCGGCACGGAGTTGGCGCCGCGGTGCTTGTAGAAGAAGCCCAGGTTCGCGACAAACGCGCAGGCCAGGGCGAGGAGGATTCCTAGATCAAGGGTCATGTTCTAAAGGGGGAGTGATTACCTGGATCGACGAGATCCGCCGGCTGCTTTACTGCCTGAGCCCCACCTCGGCGGATCGGCCGTAGAGGCAGAGTACCCCCCACAACCTGTGCGCAATCTAAAGAACTCCTCAAGGGACGCTCATTGTTGCCAAGCGCTGATACGCACAAGCCGCTGCTGCTGGTGGACATCGACGGCGTGATCTCGCTGTTCGGCGGCGAGCTCGGGTCGCGAGAAGGCTCCTTCCATGCGATCGAGGGCATACCTCACTTTCTTTCGTCCACTGCCGCCGCTCACCTGCTCGCTCTCTCCTCGCTTTTCGATCTGGTCTGGGCGAGCGGCTGGGAAGAGAAGGCCGACGAACACCTCCCTCGGCTGCTCGGCCTGCCATCCGCACTGCCGTTCGTCTCCTTCTCCGTCGGCCCGGCCGCGACCGGGACGACGCCCGCCCACTGGAAGCTCGAGGCGATCGATCGATACGCCGGCGAGCTGCCGTTGGCGTGGGTCGATGACACCTTCAACGCGGCGTGCCACGACTGGGCGCGAGCTCGGCTGGCGCCGACGCTGCTCGTGGGCACCGCGCCCGAGGACGGTCTCACCGCGCGCGAGGCGCAGCTGCTCGCCGGCTGGGCGCGCGAGCAGTCACGGGCCGGTCGCCGGCAAAGCTGACAGGCCAACCTGCAGGCAACGCTCGCCAGGGCGAGGACGCGCCCCGGCGCTGCCGCTTACTTCTCCTCGGGCGCCTGCTCCTCCTCGGGAACCTCGAGGTCGGCCAGCTCCTCCACGAAGCCCGGGTCGGTGCCGCCGGCGCCGATTTTCTCGAGCGACGCCAGATCGGCGTCGAACTCCTGGCCGTAGCCGCCGTTGAAGCCCTCGCCGCCCGATAGCCCGAGCTCGGCCGCGATCTCGTCCTGGTCGAGCAGGCCGACGTCGTCGATCGCACGCGGCAGTGGCTCGGACGGTTCGATCTCGATCCGCCGGTAGCGCTTCAGGCCGGTGGCGGCCGGGATCAGCTTGCCGATGATCACGTTCTCCTTGAGCCCGTTCAACCGGTCGGTCTTGCCCTCGAGCGCCGCGTCGGTGAGCACCTTGGTGGTCTCCTGGAAGGAGGCCGCCGAGAGGAACGAGTCGGTGTTCAACGAGGCCTTCGTGATGCCGAGGATGATGTCCTCGAACTGCGCGGCCTCGCCCTTGTCCTTGATCACCGCGTCGTTGACCTTGGCGAATTCGAAGCGGTCGACGAACTGGCCCGGCAGGTAGTCGGTGTCGCCCTTCTGGTCGACGCGCACCTTCTTCAGCATCTGGCGAACGATCAGCTCGATGTGCTTGTCGTTGATGTCAACGCCCTGGGACTTGTAGACCTCCTGGACCTCCTTCACCAGATACTGCTCGGTGTCGGTCCGCCCACGGATCGCCAGCAGCTCGTGCGGGTACACCGACCCCTCGTTGAGCTGCCTACCTGCGCTGATCTTCTCGCCCGCGCCGACGAACAGCCGCGTGCGCCGCGGGAAGCTGTGGCGGTGCTCCTCGCCGGCCTCGTCGGTGATCACGACCGCCAGCGCCTTGTCGGTCTCCTCGATCGTCACGACGCCATCCTGCTCGGCGATCTTCGCCAGGCCCTTGGGCTTGCGCGCCTCGAACAGCTCGACCACGCGCGGCAGGCCGTGCGTGATGTCCGCGCCGGCCACTCCGCCGGTGTGGAAGGTGCGCATCGTCAGCTGCGTTCCCGGCTCGCCGATCGACTGGGCGGCGATGATCCCCACCGCGTCGCCGATCTGTGCGAGCGCCCCCGTGGCCATCGCCCGGCCGTAGCAGGCCTGGCATACGCCACTCTGGGCCTCGCACTTGAGCACCGAGCGCACCGCCGCGGTGGTCGCATTGCCCTTCTCGTGATCGTCGGCGAACGCCTCGGCCATGTCGGCCAGCTCCGCGCGTCCGATCTCAGCGCCCTGCTCGGCGAGCATGCGACCGCGCTTGGTCTTGATCGGCAGCGCGGCCACGCGTCCGACGAGGCCGTCGTTCGGCTCCCCGCCGTCCTTGAACACTCCCAGCTCGATGTGGTCCTCGGTGCCGCAGTCGGGCTCGCGGATGATCACATCCTGCGCGACGTCGACCAGGCGCCGAGTCAAATAGCCCGAGTCGGCGGTACGCAGGGCGGTGTCGGCCAGGCCCTTTCGTGCGCCGTGCGTGGAGATGAAGTACTCGAGCACCGACAGGCCCTCCATGAAGTTGGCCTTGATCGGGCGCTCGATGATTTCGCCCTTCGGGTTCGCCATCAGGCCGCGCATGCCGGCCAGCTGGCGGATCTGCTTGAAGGAGCCACGCGCGCCCGAGTTGGCCATCATGAAGATCGGGTTGAGCGTGTCGAGGTTTTCGACCATCGCCTCGGCGACGTCGTCGGTCGCCGCGTTCCACTTCTCGACAACCGCCTCGTGGCGCTCCTCCTGCGTGATCAGGCCCATGTCGTACTGGCCTGAGATCTCGCCGACCAGCTTGTCGTAGCTGTCGATGATCGACTGCTTCTCCGGCGGGACGACCACATCGTTCTTGGAGATCGTGATGCCGGCCTGCGT
>DATHGU010000118.1:0-5042 GCA_035317495.1 Solirubrobacteraceae bacterium | reverse complement strand
GGCCGATTCCTGGGCGCGTCGTTTCACCCTCCCACTAATTGCGCCGCCAACCTTGCAGGGGTACTCGGGAGAAATCAAACCCTGGGAGGGGATTCAGAGTAATCGGGGTGGGTTCACCCAAGAAGGGGAGATCGGGCATGTGGTACAGAATCATCGCAAGGCTGATGGAGAGACGAGCATAGGCGCAGCAACGCTACCGCGAGACGCCGACGACTGAGAGGATGACATGGAAGATTTCACGATCAAGCTCGATGCGAGCCTCCAAGACGTTCCCGCCGATGCCATCGCAAGGTTGCGCGTGGCACTGAATGATTGCGCGCCTGAGGATGTGACTGTGGTCATGGGTATTGGCGAGGAGATCGTGGTGCAGCTCGCGGCGCTTGCTCCCGAGGCGTCTGTTGATTTGAACGCACGTCAAAAGCAGATGGAGCGAGTCCAGCGCCTATTGGCGCAAGGCTGCGAAGCTGCTGGCCTTCTGTTCGTCTGGTTCGTGATCGATCCGCCCAGCGGGTGGGCTAGTGATTAAAGTGGAGGTCTGCCGGCGAATCGGACGATCGTTGTCTCGAACATGTAGATAATCGCTTGGCGATCAGGACGATGCTCGGGTACTACTTCTATCGAGGTAGATTAGGCAACACACCGTAACGGGTATGGACGATGCTGAGGACAACTAAGTCCCGGCGGGAGGCTCTCCCCCCGGCTCCCGCCGGGGCGCTAGTGGCTGGACGCAGGCGGTTTGCTTTAGCGCGATGCGCGCGCTCATAACGCAAGTGGATCAGGCTGGCGAATGAGGCGCCCACCGCCCGCACGGTTGCCCGACGAAGGTAGGCGCATGCGCGCCGATGCACGTCTGGGCTTGCTTATATAAGACTATGCTAAGCTATCCAGGATGGAGGTTTTCAACGCCATTGCTCAGCCGAAGCGGCGCGAAATCCTGAGGCTGCTATCAGCAGGAGAGTTGAGCGCCGGTCAGATCGCGTCGCGCTTCGCGGTGACCCAGCCGGCGATCTCGCAGCATCTGAAGGTGCTCAAGGAAGTCGGGCTGATCAGCGAGCGCCGCGACGGTACCAAGCGGATGCTGAGCGTGCGGGCGGACGGCCTCGTCGAGCTGCACGACTTTCTCGCCGAGGTTCTGCCGACCAGGTTGGACCGGCTGAAGGAGGTCGCCGAGAAGGAGGAGCGCGCCGAGCGAGATGGCCGCAGAGCAAAGCAGAACTGACGGCCTCGTCGAGCACGAGGTCCGCGTGGCGGCGAGCCCGGACAGCGTCTTTGACTACTTCACCGACCCGGCGAAGATGGTCGAGTGGATGGGCACGGAGGCGACGCTCGATCCCCGTCCTGGCGGGGTCTGCAGGATCAACCCGTCCGGGCAGGCGACGATGCTCGGCGAGTTCATCGAGGTGGATCGACCTCGACGGGGTCGTCTTCACGTGGGGTTGGGAGACAGCCCTCTTCAAGACTCCACCCCAGTCGACACTGGTGGAGGTCTCGCTGACCCGCGACGGCGAGGACACTCTCGTGCGGCTTGCGCACAGGCGCCTGAAGCCCGAGGCCGTAGCCCTGCATCGAGCGGGCTGGCAGCACTACCTGCCGAGGCTCGCGCTCGCAGCCTCGGGTGGCGATCCCGGCCGCGACCCCTGGCGAGACCTCGCCTTGAACGTCGAGGAGCTGCGCGCCGCCGGGGTCCTCCCGTGAGCTGGGTTATTATATTATTTATTAGAGACTTATATAAGTATCTGCTACAGTAGTCTCCTTTCCTGGTGAGTCGGCGCGGCGAACGCGATAGCAGAGGCGCTGCCGGCCCATCCAGGAACACAGCACGACCGTGCGCGCCGTGTCCCGGCGCGAACGAAGGGAGACAAGACGAATGAGACCACGAGCGATCCTCGCAGTCACGGCGATTGCCGCCGCATCATTGATGGACGGCGGATGGGGAGCGACATCCGCGCAGGCGACAACATCAACCTGCACCTGGGGCGGCACACCCGACAATCCGACTGGGAGGGTCTCGTACACCGGCCAAGGGATCACGAACACGCCGTCCACCGAACCGCTGCCGTTCATAGCCACGGGTCCGCTGGCGGGCGACTGCAGCGGGACACTCACCTACCGGGGCCTCCAAGGTACGGGATCAACCTGCGCATTTGGTCCGTTCGAAGCTCGGGTCAAAGGTCTGCCGGGGATCGTGCGGGCTGCAGGGGACAATGCCGTTGGACTTGTCCCTGCGCTGCTCTACGACACGCGCGGCAATGTCGTCGGCTCCGAGAACCCGCAGGTGCTCACCAGCGGCACCGAAGAACAGAACCTCGGCGTCACCAGCTGCAATAGCCCGGAAGGGTTCAAAGACGGGAACTTCAGCTCGGTGATCGAGCTGTTCGGGTAAGCCGGGTACGCCGCGCGGGGCTCAGCCTCGCGCTCGTCCCATGGCCCGCCCCCGTCGCAGTCGGCGTCCTTGCAGTAGGTAGCGGGCGGGGCGCCGACTGGCGGCGGTCCGGCCCTTCGTGGGCCGGGCCAAAGCGCGCGACACGGTGCCGGTGGGAGCTGTAGCTAGCGGATCGGAATGTCGGCCGCGATCAGCGTGCCACCGTCGCATGGGCTGTCCACACGCAGGCTTCCGTCGAGTACCCCAAGCCGGTCGGCGAGCCCGAGCAGCCCGCCTCCGTCCGGGTGGGCGCCTCCGACGCCGTCGTCTCGGACCTGCACCTGCAGCGCGCCGTCCGTGACCCGGGCGGTGACCTGTGCATGACGGGCGTGAGCGTGCTTTGCCACGTTGGTAAGCGCCTCGGCCACGATGAAGTAGGCGGTCGCCTCGACCGCTGAAGGGAAGCGCTCCGCGGATATGCCGATGTCGACCGGCACCGGCATCCGCGAGGCCAGCGCGACCACGCCGGCGCGCAGCCCACCGCGCGTGAGGACCGAGGGGAGGATGCCGTGGGCGAGCTCGCGCAGCTCGGCGGTGGCCCCCTCTGCGTGTTCGAGAGCCTCTGTCACGAGCGCCCGGGCGGCGCCGGCGTCGTCGCCCAGCGCGCGGCGCGCCAGCTTGAGCGTGACGACCGTGTGGACCAGCCGCTGCTGGCCGCCATCGTGCAGGTCACGAACGACCCGACGGCGCTCCTCGTCCGTGGCCGCGACGATTCGCGCTCGTGACGCAGCCAGCTCTGAGCGCGCCTGGACGTTCGAGATCGCGGTGGCCACGAGCTCGGTGAACTCCCCGATCCGTGACTCGGCGCCCGCCGGCAGCGTCTCGGCGCGTAGCCTCACGGCGGTCATCGAACCCCACAGCTCGCCATCCACGACGATCGGGCTCCCGACCGCCGAGCGAACGCCGCTCTCCCGCGCATAGGTCGCCATCGGAGCTGATATGTGCGAATAGTCATCGATGCGAGCGGGCTGCCCTGTGTCACGTACGATCGCGCCGACGTTCTCCCCCTCCAGGTTCAGGTGTGTGCCAACCGGAAAGGCGTCGGCGAGCTCGCCCCATATCGCGACGACCGTCGAATTGCCGTCGGGCTCGTAGCGCTGCATCCACGCGCTCTCCACGCCCAGGAGTCGCCCCACCTCCTCGGCCACCTTTGCGAACACCTCAGCCGGTGAGCCACCGCGCGCGACGAGCGTCGCCACCCGTCGCAGGGCGGCCTGCTCCTCGGCGAGCAGTCCCAGCTCCACGCGCGCCTCGGCGTTGGAGATCGCCGTCGCGACGAGCTCGGTGAAGGCCGCGATCTTCGACTCCGCCGCCGGCCCGAGCGGCTCGGGATCTCCCGAGGCGGCCATCATCGCCCCCCAGAGTCGTCCGTCCACGATGATCGGCGCGCCCACCGCCGATCGGATGCCGAGCCGTCGGGCATCGGCTGCCACGTGGGCGGAGACGTCATCGTAGTTTTCAACCCGCGCCGGCCGACCGCTTCTGAACACCGTCGCGGCGACCCCCGTGTCGTCAGGCCCGATCCGGTTTCCCCCCACCGGCGCGAGTCTGCCGTCGACGCTCCAGCTGCCGACGTTCGTCACCCCGCCACCGGCGTCGAAGCGCGCCAAGTACGTGGCGTTGACACCGAGCAGTAGCCCGACCTCATGCGATACCGCCTGGAAGACCTCGGGAGGAGACGCGCCACCCGCAACAAGCGTGGCGACACGTCTCAGCGCTTCCTGCTCGCGAGCGAGCAGCGCGAGCTCCTCCCGGCTCGCCGTGTTCGAGATAGCCATCCCCACGAGCTCGGTGAACGCGACCAGACGCCGTTCGGCGTCGGCGGGAAGCGGCCGTGGCTCGAGGGACCATGCGAGCATCGCGCCCCAGACGCGCCCGTCCACAACGATCGGGGCGGCGACGCCGGAGCGTATGCCGAGCTGCTGGATGAACCAGGGAACCACGCGGTTTACGCTTGCGTAGTCCTCGATCCGGACGGCACGACCGGTGCGCATGACCTCGGTCGCCAGCGAGGTGTTCTCGAGCTTCAGCGGCCCCACCGGCAGCGGCTCGAGGCCTGCCGCTGTCCAGCCCTCAAGCTGCAGGATTTCATCCTCACCGATGAAGCGCACGACGCGCGCCCCGTCCACGTTCAGCATCGCTCCCGCCTCCTCGGCCACGACGGCGAAGACCGCTTTGGGTGGCTCACCGCGCGCCACCAGCGTGGCCACGCGGCGCAGGGCGGCCTGCTCCTCGTCGAGCTCGTCGCGAGCGGACTCCGAGGTGTCGGCGCGCCTGCCGGCGTGGGCGGTCAGCTCGCCGATCAGGACGCCCGTTGCGATGTAGGCGAGCAGGTACCCGAGGTTCGTGGCGTCCGGGAAGCTGTGGGGGTGTGTCGGGGGGACGAAGTACCAGTCGTAGGAGAGCAGGACCGCAACGGCTGCCGGCACGGCGAAGGCCACTCCCCAGTAGCGCACGACCGCCACCACGCCGAGCCCGGCGAGCACCGCGAGCACGGTGGCCAGGACGTCAGAACTGTTGGCCACCAGGACCGTGGACGCGAGCGCGAAGGAGGCCACGCCAGCGGCGAACGCGAACGCCACCTCGACGCCCATGGAGAGCGGCCCCGCGCGCCTCAATG
>DATHGU010000117.1:0-12355 GCA_035317495.1 Solirubrobacteraceae bacterium | reverse complement strand
GCCGTTTTGCTCGACGTTCCTGCCCTGCCATCGGTGTCCTTCTTGAGAACAAGGCTAGGCGGGCAGGATGCGTGCGAGCAGCCTCGGGACGTCCTTGATCGAGTCGGCGACCGCGGTGGGAGTCACGCCGGCCGGTAGCGCTTCCTCGCGATACTTGCCGGTCCGCACGAGGACGCCGGGCAGGCCGGCGGCCATCGCGCCGCCGACGTCGGCCTCGACGTCGTCGCCGACCATCACAGCACGCTCGAGCCCCATGTCGGCGATCGCCGCTTCGAAGAAGGCCGGCGCGGGCTTGCCTACGACGATCGCCTCGCGTCCCGTCGCGTACTCGAGCGCGGCCGCGTATGCGCCCACGTCGAGCGCCAGGCCGTCGGCGCGGCGCCAGTAGCGGTTGTGCTGCAGGGCCACGAGCTCCGCTCCATCCATCAGCAGGCGGAAGGCGCGGTTGAGGACCTCCGCCGTGAACCCGTCGCCGAGGTCTCCGAGGACGATGGCATCCGCGCGCCTGCTCGGCGAGTCGCTGTCGAGCGCCGCGAGATCTTCGCGCAGCCGCTCGCCTACGAGCAGCACAACCGAGCGGTACCCGCGCTCTTGGCAGTGGCGAACGGCCATCGCCGCGGGCGTCAGCACCTCCTCGAGCGTCGTATCGAAGCCGAGCTCGAGCAGATGCTCGAAGACCTGCCGACGCGAGCGCGAGGTGGTGTTGGTCACGAGCCGCAGTCCGCCACCCAGCTCGCGAAGCTCCGTGAGCGCCTCTCGCGCTCCGTGGATCGGCTCGTCGCCGACGTACAGCACGCCGTCGATGTCGAGGAGGACGCCGAACGCACCGGCCTGCGCGGGGGTCATCACCGAACTGTAGAAGGGTGCGAAGCGCGTGGGCGCGCGGGCGCGCCGCGCCGAACCGCTCAGAACAATCCGCCGAGCGCGCCGCCGGCGTGGTGGACGAGGTCGAACAGAGGTTGGGGCACGATGCCGAAGAAGATCGTCGCGGCCCCCGCGAGGAGCGCGACGAAGATCACCTCCGGCTGCGCCCGCGGCCGGCGCTCGTCCAACTCGGGCGAGCCGCCCGCGAGCACGGGCAGGCCCTCCGGCGGCGGCGCTGGGGCGTCGGCGGGCGGCGGTGGCTCGTCCAGGCTGGACTCGCCGGCCGGCGCTTCGCGCATCCACATCGCGGCGATAACCGGCAGGTAGTAGCCGAGCGAGATCATCGAGCCGATCACGATCGCGACTCCAAGCCACGTGTACCCGCCGGAGACCGCCGCATCGATCAGATAGAACTTGCCCGTGAAGCCGGCCGTCGCGGGGATGCCGGCGAGCGCGAGCATCGAGATCGTCATCGGCCATGCCAGCCACGGCCGCTCGCGCCCGAGCCCCGCAACGGCCTCGATCGAGTCGCCGAGCCCGGTTTCGCGCTCGCGCGCCACGATCACCGCGAAGGCGGCCATGTTCATGAACACGTACACGGCCAGGTAGAAGACCGTCGCGCGCACGCCCAGCTGCGTCGCCACGATCACGCCGACGAGCATGTAGCCGGCCTGTGCGACCGACGAGTAGGCGAGCATCCGCTTCAACGAGGACTGCCCGAGCGCGCCCACGTTGCCGACGACGATCGTGATCGTCGCGAGCACCGCGATCGCCGGTCCCCAACTGCCGTGCGCGCCGATCAGCGCTACGTCGAAGAGGCGCAGGAACACGCCGAGCGCGGCGGCCTTCGTCGCCACTGCCATGAAGGCCGTCACGGGGGTCGGCGCGCCCTCGTAGACGTCCGGCGTCCACTGGTGAAACGGCGCGACCGAAGACTTGAAGCACAGGCCCGCGACACACAACGCGATGCCCGTCAGCGTCAGAGGGTCGCTCGCCAGGCCTCCGTTTTTTAGGGATGAGGCGATCGCGTTGAAATCCGTCGCGCCCGTCGCGCCGTAGATCATGGCCAGTCCGTACAGCAGCGTGGCCGAGCCGACGGAGCCGACGATCAGGTACTTCAGCCCCGACTCCAGCGAATGCTCGCGCCGAAGCTCGGTCGCGCACAGCACGTACAGCGGGATCGACAGCAGCTCCAGGCCGACGAACAGGGCGACGGTGTTCTGCGCGGCGGCGAGCAGCGACATGCCCGCGATCGAGCTCAGCAGCAGCGCGTGGAACTCTCCGTGCGCGGCTTCGCGCGCGGCCAGCGCGCGCCACGCGAGCAGCACGCTGAACGCGCCGCCGGCCGCCAGGATCAGGTTGAGCAGCAGGGACAGGTCGTCGATCCGCAGTGCCCCCGAGACGATCGACTTCTGCGCGTCCCACTGCCAGATCGTCAGCCCCGCCGCCGCGCCGAGAGCCAGCAGGCTGGCCGCCGGCACGGCCTGCGCGCGCGCCCGGCGAGAGCGGATCAGCCCGACGAGCAGCACGAGCACCGCGCCGCCCAGCAGCGCGATCAGCGGGGACAGGCCCGCGAAGTCCACGTGCGGGCCTCTCAGGTGGGCGGTGGTGAGCGTCGTGAGAGGGAGGCTCATTTGATCCGCTCCCGGATCGCCTTCGCTTCAATGGTCTGCGCGGGCGCGGCGCTCGCGACCTTTTCGACCTGCGGCGTCAGGTCGGCGTGGGCGGGAGCGACGGCCGCCTTCGCCGACCCTTCACTGCGATGCAGCGCGAGCTGCGGGTAGAGCGCCATGAAGACGATCACGGCGAGCAGCGGCACGAGCACGGCGCCATCGCGCACGGTGATATCCCGCTCGCCGATCTCCGGTCGGTACACGTGCGGGCCGACGCGGTTGTGCATCGCCCTGATGAACAGCCGCAGGGCGTAGACGCTGGCCATGACCACCCCCGCGAAGGCGATCACGGCGATCACCAGCTTGGCTTTGAAGACGCCCAGTAGGATCAGGAACTCGCCGATGAAGTTCGAGGAGCCGGGCATCGCGAGCGTGGCGAGGGATACGACGAGGAAGATCGTCGCGAGCAATGGTGCGCGAAAGGCGATGCCGCCCATCTCGCGCACGTCCTCAGAGCCGCCCGCGCGCTGGGCGAGCAGCGCGACGATGAACAGCAGCGCCGCGACGACCAGCCCGTGGTTGACGATCTGCAGGAGCGCGCCCTGCGCCCCCTGCGGGTTCAGCGAGAAGATGCCCAGCGTGATGAAGCCGAGCTGTGCGACCGAGGAGTACCCGGCGATCAAGCGCGCATCGGTCTGCGTGAAGGCGATCACCGAGCCATACAGGATCGAGGCGAGCGCGATCAGCAGCATGAGCGTCTGGAAGTGCGCTGTGGCCTGCGGATAGAGCGGCAGCACGATCCTCAAGAAGCCGTAGGCGCCGACCTTCGAGAGCACGCCGGAGAACACCATCAACGCCTCGATCGGCATCGCCTTGTAGCCATCGGGCATCCAGCCGTGCAGCGGGAAGGCGGGCATCTTCACGAGGAAGGCCGCGGCGAAGAACAGGAAGATCCACTCCTGCGAGCCGCGGCTGAGCGGCGAGGCCTGCAGCGCGGACAGCACGAAGGTGATGTGACCGCCGCCCTGCTGGGCCGCCAGCACGCCCGTGGCGACGGCCGCCGCGAGCATCAGCAGCGAGCCGACGAGCGTGTAGATCACGAGCTTGATCGTCGCCCGCACGCGCCCCGTCTCCCTGCCCCAAACCCCGACGAGGAAGTAGAAGGGGATCAGCATCAGGTCGAAGAACGCCACGAAAAGCGCCAGATCCTGCGCCAGCAGCGCACCGAGCACGGCCGACTCCGCGAGCATGAAGTTGAAGTAGAAGAGCTGCGGGCGCTCCCACTCGCGCAGGTTGGCGGCGATCACGGCGACCGCGAACAGGAGCGTCGCGAGCCCGATCATGAACACGTTCAGCCCGTCGACCCCTAGCTTGTAGTGGATGCCCAGCTCGGCGATCCACACGACGTCGGTGACGTGCGTCAGGCCGTGGTGGCCCGGCGAGTAGTCGGCGATAAAGCCGATCGCCAGCGCCAGCGCGCCCAGCGAGCCGAGCAGCGCGAGTCCACCCGACGCGCTCAGGCGCCCGCGCGGGCCGGCCGCGACGCTTGTCTGCCCGGTGGGTATATCGGTCACCTCGACGACGCCGGCGCGCCGCCCCAGCACCGACAGCAGCGCGCCGACCAGCCCGCATGCGGCGGGCAGCCAGAGCATGATCGAGAGCGGAGGCATTCAGGTCAGCTCCGCGCGCTCACGATTGCAGCAGGAAGTAGAAGCCGACGCCCGCCACGCCGAGCACGAGCAGCGCCGCGTAGTAGCGCACGAAGCCGCTCTGCGTGGCGCGCACAGCGGCCGAGCCGACGCGCACGAGTCCCGTCGTGCCGCCGACGAGCGTCTCATCGACGAACACGCGCTCGAACGTGCCCCTGGCAAAGCCCCCCACAGATGCCACCGGTGCTACGACGAGCGCGTCGATCAGCTCGTCGAAGTACCACTTGTTCACGAACAGCTCATACAGCGGGCGCAGGCGCGCGCGTACGAGGGCAGCGCTGCCCGGGCGCGCCACCCACACGCGGTGGGCGATCGCGATGCCGGCCAGCCCGAGCACCGTGCCGAGCACGATGCCGAAGACCAGCAGGCCGTTTCGCGTGTGGGTTTCGTACAGCCGCGAGTCGGCGAACGAGGGGCGCAGGAAGTCGTCGATCACGAAGTCGACTTTGGGGATCTGCACGAGCCCCGAGCCGAACGCGCCGACCGCCAGGACGCCCATCGCGACACGCATCGGCATGGCGCGCTCGGCGATCGTGTGGTACGGCCCGGGGAAGCCCACGTCGGTGTCCTCCACTTCGCCGGTCGCCGGGTTGGTGGGCTGCTCGGCGTGGTGCAGCTGGCCGGCTTTCAGCTCGAGCGCCTCGGGCACGGGCTCGCCGTGGAAGGCGCGGAAGATCATGCGGAAGGTGTAGATCGCGGTCAGCAGGGCGCCGAGGTAGCCGACGACGTACAACGCCCAGTGCCAGCCGCCGCGCTCGGCCGTGACGAGCAGGATCTCGTCCTTGGAGAAGAAGCCCGAGAACGGCGGCAGCCCCGACAGGGCCAGGCCGCCGATGATGAAGCAGCCGTACGTGAACGGCATGACCTTGCGAAAGCCGCCGATCCGATCGAGCGACTGCTGGCCGGCCATCGCGCCGATGATCGAGCCCGCGCCCATGAACAGCAGCGCCTTGAAGAACGCGTGGGTCATGAGATGGAACAGCCCCGCCGCGTACGCGCCAACGGACACGCCCATGACCATGTAGCCGATTTGCGACATCGTCGAGTAGGCGATCACGCGCTTGATATCCGTCTGCGCGATCGCGATCGTGCCGGCGATCAGCAGGGTGGCGGCGCCGCCGATCGCGCCCACGTCCTCCGCGGCCGGCGCCAGTTCGAACAGCGGATGCATGCGCGCGATCAGGTACACGCCGGCGGTCACCATCGTGGCTGCGTGGATCAGCGCGCTGACCGGCGTGGGACCCTCCATCGCGTCCGGCAGCCAGGTGTGCAGGGGGATCTGCGCGGACTTGGCGAACGCGCCGACGAGCAGCAGCAGGCAGCCGGCCACCAGGTCGCCGTCGTTCGCCCCGTGACCGAACGCCCCGGCGTGCGTCGCTCCAAACGCCCGCAGGAAGTCCAGCGTGCCGGTGTGCTTGAAGATGAAATACGTGCCGAGAACCAGTCCCGCGTCGCCGACCACGTTGATCACGAACGCCTTGATCCCCGCGCGGGTGGCCGTCGTGCGCCGGTACCAGAAGGAGATCAGCAGGTAGGAGGCGGCGCCGACGAACGCCCAACCGACGATCAGCAGCAGGAAGTTGCCCGCCAGCACGAGCAGCAGCATCGAGAAGACGAAGAAGTTCAGGTAGGCGAAGTACCGCGCGAAGCCGCGGTCCTCGGTCATGTAGGAGATCGAATACAGGTGGATCAGCGTCGAGACGCCCGTGACGACCAGGATCATGAAGACCGACAGCGGATCGACGAGGATCGACATCTGCGCGTCGACCCCCACCGTCGAGGCGTAGTTCCACAGCGAGGAGACCATCTGGCGGTGCTCCGGCGAGTGCCCCTGCATCGAGATCAGCGCCCCCAACGCGGCCACGAAGGCGAGGAAGATCGCGCCGGTGCCGATCCAGCCGGCGCTGCGCCCGGGCAGCGAGCGGTAGCCGAACGCGACCGTCAGCATCCCCGCCAGCGGGAACGCCAGCACCAGCCAGCCGTACGTCGTCTGAGTCACCCTTGCAGCTCCCGCAGCTCGTCGACGTCGATCGGCAGGCGCCGGCGGTACAGGGCGACGATCATGCCCAGCCCGATGCACACCTCGCAGGCGGCGACCGTCAGCACGACCACGGCGAGGATCTGTCCGTCGCCGTTGCCCCACATGCGCGAGAACGCGATCAGCGCGAGGTTCGCGCCGTTCAGCATCAGCTCCAGGCAGAGCAGCACGACGAGCGGGTTGCGGCGCGTCATCACGCCGATCGCGCCGAGCGCGAAGACGATCGCCGATACGGCGAGGTACCAGGCGATGCTCACGAGCCGTACCTCGTGCCCGCGTCGCGCCTCGACGAAGTGACCTGCGTGCCGACGCCCTCGGCCATCGTTCCGGTCCCGGGCGGTCGCAAAAGGCCCATCGGCGTCAGCAGGTCGCCCTCGTCCTCCTCTTCGAGCCCCTTGCGGCGTCGCGCTAGTACGACGCCGCCAACGGCGGCTATCAAAAGAAGAAACGAAGCCACCTCGAACACGAGCAGGAAGCGCGTTAGCAGCAGCTTGCCGATGTAGGCAGGCGTGCCGAAGGCCTGTGGCCCCGGGCTGTACCCGGCCCCCTGGCTGTCGATCGCCTGCAGGCCCGTCCCGAGCAGCGCGATCAGCAGCTCGACGAGCAGCGCCCCCGCGAGCACTGCGCCCGCCAGTCGCAGGTGCGAGCCGACCGGTCCGGGGCCGCGCAGGCGCTCGCCGATTGGCTCGCTCTGGTCGCCGACGTAGGCGACGACGAACACGTACAGGACCATCACCGCGCCCGCGTAGATGACGACCTGCACGGCCGCAACGAACTCCGCGCGCAAGAGCAGGAACAGCACCGCGAGCGACAGCAGATGCCCGACCAGCGCGAGCACGCTGTAGAAGGGGTTGCGCAGCACGACCACGCCCACCGCGCCACTGATCACGCCGGCCGCGGCGACGAAGAACAGAATGGAACTCATCTTGCCGACCTCCGGTCGGCGCTTCTGAGACGGTTGCGCGCCCTCCAGGCGCGCTTTGCTTCTGTCGAGCCGCCCCGCGTCACTCGCCCTCGTTCCTCAGCGGGGTGCGCTCGAGCGGCTCGGCGAGCAGCATCTCCTTCGTGAAGATCAGGTCGTGGCGGTCGTAGTCCGAAAGCTCGTAGTCGTGCCCCATCGTGATCGCATCGAACGGGCAGGCGATCTCGCAGTAACCGCAGAAGATGCAGCGCGACAGGTTGATCTCGTACACCGCCGCGTAACGCTCGCCCGGCGAGACGCGATTCTCGGGCGTGTTCTCGGCGGCCACCACGCGGATGCAGTCGGCCGGGCAGGCGGCCGCGCAGAGCGAGCAGCCGACGCACTTCTCCAGGCCCGCCTGTGCCCCGCTCGAGGGTATGTCCTCGAAGCGATGCAGCTTGTGCCGGCCGCGAAAGCGCGGGTACACGGGCACCTTCTCCTCCGGGTACTGAATCGTCGAGGGGCGTTCGCCGATCCGTCCGAAGGTCGTCTTCAGCCCGCGCGCGGTCTCGCGAAAGGCCCGCCACGCGCTGCGCGTCGCGCCCGGCTTGGGATGGCGCTGGACCTCGATCACGTCCTCGCCAGGGCTCCACTCGCTGACTGTCAACGCCGGTCCTGGTGCGCCGGGAGGCGCAGGCGCGTCGGGGGCCTCGGGCGCGTCGGGCGCGTCCGCGGCGCGGTCATTGGGGGGCGTGGCCGACATCAGTCGGTGGCCACCACGACGATTGCCGTGACGAGCGCGTTGAGGGTGGCGAGCGGCAGCAGGACCTTCCAGCCGAAGCTCATCAGCTGGTCGTAGCGCAGGCGCGGAAGCGTCGCGCGGATCCAAATGAACAGGAACGTGATCAGCGACATCTTGAACAGCACGACGAACGGGTCGACCCAGCCGGGCGGGTGGATGCCGAACGGCAGCAGCCAGCCGCCGAGGAAGACGGTCGTCACGATACCCGCGACGACGAGCACGTTCAGGTACTCGGCGAAGTAGTACGAGGCGAAGCGCCCGCCGCCGAACTCCGTGTTGTAGCCGCCCACGAGCTCGGCGTCGGCCTCGGTCAGGTCGAACGGCGCGCGGTTGGTCTCCGCGAAGCCCGCGACGAGGAAGATCAGGAAGCCGACGAACTGCGGGATGAAGTACCACATGCCTTTCTGGGCCGTCACGATGCCGGTCAGCGAGAGCGTCTGCGCCGTGAAGATGACGCCGAGCAGGGCCAAGCCCTGCGAGACCTCGTAGGAGATCAGCTGCGCCGCGCCGCGCATCGCGCCGAGGAACGAGTACTTCGAGCCGGAGGACCAGCCGCCGAGCATGATCCCGTAGAAGGCGACCGCGCCGAACGCGAACAGGTACAGCGGGCCGATCGACACGTCGACCCCGTACAGCCCGACTTTCGTGCCGAAGATGTCCTGGGTGTTGCCGAAGGGGATCAGCGCGAACGCCGCGACGGCCGTCAGGATCGAGATCGTGGGGGCGAGCGCAAAGAGGAAGCCGACCGACGTGGTGGGGCGGAACTGCTCCTTCGTCAGCAGCTTGAGGATGTCGGCGAGCGGCTGCAGAGCGCCGTAGGGCCCCACGCGGTTCGGTCCGTAGCGTCCCTGGAAACGTCCGAGCAGCTTGCGCTCGGCGATCAGCACCACCGGCACGAGCTGCAGCCCGACGGCGAAGATCACGATCGCCTTGATGATCTGGATCCACCACGGCTCGTAGTAGCCGACGAGGGCCACGTGCGCCGCGCCGCTCATGCGCTGTCCCCGGCGTCCTCGCCGGCGGCACCCTCGGCGGCGGCGGCGGGGTCGGCGTCGGGCGCGCCCCCCGCCGGGTGCTGCTCCACGTCCGGCCCGCTGAAGTCTCCCGGGTCTGGCGCCGAGCGTTGGGAGGCCTCCGTGTGGCCGGCATCGCCCATCTGCGAGTCGAGCGCGCCCGCGGGCGCACGCTCCTGCCAGCGCACGCCGCGTCCGCCGATCTCCTCGAGCGTCAGCCCGGCGTAGAAGGGCACGGCGTCGAACAGCTGCTGCGAGGCAAGCTTCTCGCTGCGCACGGCGAGGTCGTGGCCGAGACGCAGCGCGAGCTCGGCAAGCACCTGCCACTCGGCGCGTGTCGAGCCGGCGCGCGCGACGGCCTGTCGGACGCGCTGGAGGCGCCCGTCGGGATGCGTGACCGTGCCCTCCTTCTCGGCATAGGACTCCGCCGGGAACACGACCGTCGCGTGCTCGTGGACGCCGTCGGTCAGGAAGGGGGCGTGTGCGACGACCGTGCTTGCGTGCTCGAGCGCCTGGCGCCAGGTGGCGTCGTCGGGATCGCCGGCGGCGAACGGGTCGGCCGCGCTCAGCGGGTCGACCTGCAGGAGATACAGCGCGCTCAGCTCGCCGCGCCCGAGCGCCTCGGCGATCGCGCGCGCGTCCTGGCCCGTGCGCTCGACCTCGCGCAGGCCCGGCCCGGCGTTGGGCAGCATGCCGGCCTCGCGCAGTCCGCGCCCGTTGGCCGTGGCAGGGATCTCCAGCAGCCCCGCGCCGTTGATCTGATCGAGCGACAGTGTCGCGGCGATCTCGAGCAGCGCGTGCGCCCGATCGGCCCCATCGGGGCCTGCCGTGAAGCGCTCGGCAAAGACGATCACGAGCTCCTCGCCTTGCTGCGCGAGGCGCGCCGCGGTCTCGCTCAGCGCCCGCAGGTCGGAGCCGGACGCGCGCTCGAGCGTCATGCCGTGCCGGCGCACGCCCTTGCGCAGGCGCAGGTCGAGGATCGGCGCATCGACGAGCGGCTCGCAGTCGAGCAGCAGCACGGCGTGGGCGAACTCGAGGTCGGAGACCTGCGCCTGCAACCGTGGATCGGCGAGCGCGCGCTGAAGCTCGAGCGGCAGCGCGCCGCACACGCGCGAGTCGACGTTGGGCGAGCCGAGCGCCTCGCGCATCAGCCGCGCGAGCAGCAGGCCCTCCTCGTTGGTCGCGCCCCCGCCGGCCAGCGCGCCGGTTCGCGCTCCAGCGCGCTTCAGCCCGGTGGCCGCCTCCTGCAGCGCGCGCTCCCAGGAGACGCGGCGCAGCTCGCCGCCGTCGCGGATCAGGGGCTCGGTCACGCGCATGCCGGCGTGCACGCCGTGCGCCAGCTCGAGCGGCACGCCAGGCGGCTCCTGGAGGTGGCCGTTCTCCCCGGTCGAGGCGCCGTTCAGGGCGGCGACGCGCGCCCCCGCGCCGCCCGCCGGCCCGCCGTTCGCGCCTTCGTCGAGCGCCGGATAGGCGAAGCGCCCGCGGTCGCACAGCCAGCCGTCGTCGACCTCGCCGTGCTCGCGCGAGAGGACCCGCATCACGCGCTCGTCGCGGACGGTCAACGTGACGTTGCACTGCGCGGGGCACAGCGTGCAGACGCTGCCCGCGTCCTCGACGTCCCAGGGGCGCGCGCGGAAGCGGTACGCGCGCGAGGTCAGCGCGCCGACCGGGCACAGCTCGATGATGTTGCCGCTGAACGGCGCGACGTAGGGATGGCCGTCGAACGTCGAGACGAACGACTGCGCGCCGCGCTCGAGCAGCACGAGCTGGTAGTCCTCGGCGATCTCCTGCGAGAAGCGCACGCAGCGGTAGCAGAGGATGCAGCGCTCGCGGTCGATCGCGATCAGCGGCGAGAGCTCCAGCGGCTTGACGAAGTGGCGCTTTGGCTCGATGAAGCGTGAGATGCCGCCGCCCCAGCCGAAGCTGATGTCCTGCAGCGGGCACTCGCCGCCCTTGTCGCACACCGGGCAGTCGAGCGGATGGTTGATCAACAGGAACTCGACGACCGAGCGCTGCGCGTCCTTGACGCGCTCGGTCTGCGTGTGCACCACCATCCCGTCCTTGACGGGCGTCGAGCAGCCTGTCTGCAGCTTGCCGATCCCCTCGATCTCCACCAGGCACATGCGGCAGGCGCCGACCGGGTTGCCTAGTTTCGGCTCGTAGCAGAACACCGGGATCTCGACGTCGCCGTGCTTGGCGGCGTCGACAAGCATCGTGTTCTCCGATGCATCGACCTCTCTGCCGTCGATCGTGAAGCTGATCGTCCGGTGCTCGGGGCGCGGCATCAGCGTGCTTCCTGCCCGAGCAGCGCCTGTTCGTCGGCTGACAGCGGCGCACCGGCCATGCCGCTGCGCATGCGCGCCGCCTCGATGTGCGCCTCGAACTCGGGGCGGAACTTGGCGATCATCGAGCCGATCGGCATCGCCATCGCGTCGCCGAGCACGCACAGGCAGTTGCCGATGATGTGATCCTGGACCGAGGCCATGATGTCGAGGTCCATCGGCGTGGCCTCGCCCGAGTCGATCCGCTCGAGCATCTTGACGGTCCAGGTGGTTCCCTCGCGACAGGGCGTGCACTTGCCGCAGGACTCGTGGCGGTAGAACCTCGCGACCTTCAGCGCCAGGTCGACGATCGGCGTGGAGTCATCGACGACGATGATCGCGCCCGAGCCGAGCATCGAGCCGGCTTTGGCGAGCGAGTCGAAGTCGTAGGGCACGTCGAGGTCGGCCGCCGTCAGCACGGGCGCGGAGGAGCCGCCCGGGAACCAGCACTTGATCTCGCGCCCCTCGGGCGGACCGCCCGCCAAGTCGTAGATCAGCTCGCGCGAGGGAATCCCGAGCTCGACCTCGTAGTTGCCCGGGCGCTGAACGTGCCCGGAGACGCTCACGAGCTTCGTGCCCGTCGAGGTCTCTACTCCGAGCTTGGCGTAGCTCTCGCCGCCCATCAGCGTGATCGCCGGGACCGTCGAGAGCGTCTCGACGTTGTTGATCAGCGTCGGTCCCTGGTAGAGGCCCTGGTTGGCCGGGAACGGGGGCTTCAGGCGCGGGTTCCCGCGCTTGCCTTCGAGCGAGTCGAGCAGGCCCGTCTCCTCGCCGCAGATGTACGCGCCGGCGCCGCGGTGCACGACGAGCGACAGCGAGTGCTCGGAGCCGAGGATCTGCTCGCCCACGTAGCCCGCCTCGCGCGCTTCGGCGAGCGCCGCGTCGAGCACGTCGGCCTGCAGCGCGTACTCGCCGCGGATGTAGATGAACGAGCGCTCGGCGCCGGCGGCGTGGGAGGCGATCACGATCCCCTCGATCAGCATGTGCGGGTTCTTCTGCATCAGCTCGCGGTCCTTGAACGTCCCCGGCTCGGACTCGTCGGCGTTGCACACGAGGTACTTCTCCATCGAGCCCTGCGGCAGGAACGAGACCTT
>DATHGU010000116.1:0-5094 GCA_035317495.1 Solirubrobacteraceae bacterium | reverse complement strand
CGCTCGCGACCACGGGCAGCGAGGCATCCATGTACTCCATCACGGCGAGCGGGCTGCCCTCGAAGTCCGAGCAGCACACGGCGATATCGAGCGCCGAGAGCAGATCGGGCACGTCCGTGCGCGAGCCGAGGAAGTGGACCGCATCGTGCAGGCCAAGCTCTGCGGTGAGACGCTCGAGGCTCGCTCGTTCGGGCCCGTCGCCGATGATCAGCGCGTGGAGGTCCGGCCAGCGCTCGACGAGCGGGGCGACGGCGCGCAGGAGCACATGGTGAGCCTTCTGCGGGCGCAGCCCCCCCACCACGCCGATCGCCTGCGCGCTCGACGGGATGCCCAGCTCGGCGCGAACGTCGCGGCCGCTGGGAGGCGGCAGGGACACGACGCCGTTGGGGATGAACAGCGTGTCGCGAGGATCGATGTGCTCGATCTCGATCATGCGGCGCCGGTCCTCGCGCGAGACGGCGATGAAGCGATCCGCGCCGCGCGCGATCAGCCGGCGATCGAGGAAGCGACGCAGCGGCTTGCCTTCGTAGGACCACGTGTGCTCGTGGGCGAGCACGACCGGCACGCGCGTGGTCCTGCCGAGCAGCGTCCCCCATGCGTTTGAGCCGAACTTGTGCGCGTGCAGCACGTCGACGCGCTCTCGGCGCAGGAAACGCGCGAGCCGCGCCCATACCCAAGCGTCCACCTTGCCGCGCCGGCCGAGGCCCAACAGGCGCACGCCGCGTGCGGATAGCTGCTCGAGCGCATCCACGGACGCCGCGCTGGGCGGTCCGGGAAGCGGCCAGCGGCTGACGCACAGGGTCGACTCGAAGCGCTCGGGATCGAGGCGCGTGGCGACGGACAGCGCGAGCCCCTCGGCGCCGCCATGGGTGCCCATGTAGTCGATCAGCGTGACGACGCGTACGCGTCGCGGATTCGGCCCAAGGGGCGATGATCGAGCCATGTCGGCCAGCATGCTAGGGCCATCGGCCGACACCGGACCGTCGGTGTGCGTCGCTACGCTCGGAGCGTGGAGAACCACGCAAACGAACGCCTGCCGGGCAAACGATCGTATGCGAGCTTCTTCTCCAGCGTGGCCAGCTTCTCGCTGCCGGCCGGCGCCCATGTGACTCCGGGAGCCGTGCGCGGCTACTACATCGACATGGGGATCAAGGCCGAGACGCCCGACTGGCCACCCCCCGGAATGCCTCCGACGGAGCTGAGGATGCACGTCGCGACGATCCAGTGGGGGCTTGGCGCCTACGAGCGCTACCTGGCCGGCGAAGGCGAGGCGTGGCTCGCCGCCGCTCTGAGCTGCGCCGAGGAGCTGCTCGACGAGCAGCAGACCTCCGGAGCCCTCGCCGGCGGCTGGGTTCACGTGCGGCCCTTTCCCCACACGTTCCCGCTGCGCCCGCCCTGGCTCTCGGCGATGTCGCAGGGAGAGGGGGCGAGCCTGATGGTGCGCATGCACGCGGAGACAGGCGAGCAGCGTTACGCCGAGGCCGCGCGCCGGGCGCTGCTTCCCCTCCAGCTCGATTCGGCCGACGGGGGCGTCCGCGCGACGCTCGCCGGGCGACCGTTTCCCGAGGAGTACCCGACGAGCCCGCCGTCGTTCGTGTTGAACGGCGGGATGTTCGCGATCTGGGGACTGCACGACGTCGGCGTGGGACTCGACGAGCCTCAGGCGCTCGCGGACTTCGAGCAGGCCGTTGACACGCTGGCGGCCAACTTGCACCGCTGGGATCTCGGCTACTGGTCGCGCTACGACCTTTTCCCGCACCCCGTGCTCAACGTCGCGAGCTCCTTCTACCACGACCTGCACATCAAGCAGCTGCGCATGACGAACCTGCTGGCCCCGCGTCCGGAGCTCGCCGAGGCCGCCGAGCGCTGGGCCGCGTACACGGAGTCGTCGATCAACCGCAGGCGCGCCTTCGCCGCCAAGGCGCTCTTTCGCCTGGTCGTCCCGCGCAGCCGCGCTCTTGCTCGACGCCTTCCGTGGTCGGCGATCGAGGGCGGTGAGGAGGCGGCGCTCGCGCGGAAACCGCGCGGCGCGGGGTGATTCAGCGTCCGCTTGGCTGGGCGCCCACGCCGGCCGGCGCCCGGCGCGCGATCGCGAACACCCGCTGGCCGCCTCGATGACCGACCACGCCCAGCTGGCGAGCTTCTACGACGACGCCTACACCCAGGGTCCCGCCGACGCGGAGGTCTACGCCCGCTGGCGAGCGCTCGGGGCGATCGGCAAGGCCGACCACGTCACGGGCCTGTGCGCTCGCGCCGGCTTGGCGCCGGCGAGCACGCTCGAGGTGGGCTGCGGCGACGGCGCTCTGCTGTGCGAGCTTCGGCGGCGCGGCTTCGGCGGGCGTCTGTCAGGCGTGGAGATCACCGCCGCGGCCGTCGCGATCGCGCGCGAGCGCGCGCAGATCGACGCCGTCGCGCTGTACGACGGAGCGCACCTGCCGGACGCCGACGACGTTCACGAGCTGGGCATCCTCTCGCACGTGCTCGAGCACGTACCGGACCCCTCGGCGCTGCTCGCGGAGGTCGCGCGCGCCTGCCATGCGGTGGTCGTGGAGGTCCCGCTGGAGGCCAACGTGTCAGCGCGGCGGTCGGCCAAGCGCGAGCATGCCGCCGAGGTCGGCCACCTGCAGCGGCTGGACCGCGCGGCCGCGCACGAGATCGTCGCGCGCGCCGGCCTGGAGATCGCATGCGAGCTGGAGGATGCGCTGCCGCTGAGCGTGCAGCGCTTCTTCGCGGCCACCCCCGCGGCACGCACGAGGGCGAGCGCCAAGTGGGCGCTGCGAGCCGGCCTCCACCGCGTCGCGCCGTCGCTTGCGCGACGGTTGTTCACCATCCACTACGCGTGCCTGTGCGTGCCGCGCGCCGCGCGCGCGGCCTGAAGCTCGCGATGCCAGCCGAGCGTCCGGGCACGTCGAGGGCGCCGCGCGCTCTACTGCCGACGGCGCGCGGGCCGCGTAGCGCCGGCGAGCAGCAGCGACAGCACCCTGCCCATCAGCTCGTCCGGAACGGCGGCGGGATCTGCGAGCTTCTGCCGAGCGATGCCGTCGGCGAGCGCGTCGATCGCGACGGCCAGCTGCTCGGCGGGGATCTCCAGCTCGAGCTCGAACTCGCGGACGCCGTCTTCGATGAGCTTGGTGAGCATGCGCCGCACCTGCGCGAAGCGCGCGGCGACCTTCGGCCGCACCTGAGGGTCGCGCACGCCGTAGGCCCAGAACTCCATGAACAGCAACAGCAGCTCGGGCTCGCGCTCGATCATCGTCATCCACTGCCGCGCCCCGCCGGTGGCCCGCTCGGCGACCGATTGGCGAACGCTGACGGCCTGCGCGATCTCCCGCGCATGCTCGTCGATCTCGCGCTCCATGAGCACCAGGAAGAGGTCCTCCTTGCCGTCGAAGTTGGAGTACAGCGCGCCGGTGGAGAACCCGGCACGCGAGGCGATCTCCTCGACCGACGCTCCGTGGAAGCCGCTCGAGGCGAAGGCGCTGCGGGCGGCCGCGAGCAGCCGCTCGCGCGTGTTCGCCTTGCTCTGCTCGCGAGTCATGCGCGTGCTCTCCTGCACCGCGGTCGGCTGGCCGCCGTCGACGATCTGCGCGCTCCTCATGTCGGGAATGCTACTTGACAGAGCGCTCGCTATTGCGATAGCGTTCATTATTAGTTTTATGGAAGGGCGATCGCGTGCCCCGGCAATGCTCGCGCCGCCCGCACGGAAACCGCAAATGCAACGGCGAGCGCGCGCGATGCGCGAACACCTGGGATAGGAGCTTCATGGCAATCGCGACACCGACCTCGACCGCCCCGGACTCCAACCTGGCAGGCCTTCCGACCGACGCGATCTCCTACTCGGACCTGTACGCGCGCTGGGAGCGCGGCAACTGGAAGGCGACGGAGCTGGACTTCACCGAGGACGCGCGCCAGTGGCGCGAGGACTTCACGGACTTCGAGCGCCAGGCCGCGCTGTGGAACTACTGCCTGTTCTTCTGGGGCGAGGACGCGGTCGCCGACAACCTGTCCCCGTACATCGACGCGGCGCCTCTGGAGGAGCAGAAGTACTTCCTCACGACGCAGCAGGTCGACGAGGCCCGCCACGCGGTGTTCTTCAAGCGCTTCATGCAGGAGGTGTGCGAAGTCGGCGACGGCTCGATGGCAAGCGGCCTGGCCGCGATCAAGCCGCAGCTCACGGTGGGCTTTCGCAAGATCTTCGACCGCCTCGACCGGATGGCCGACGAACTGCGCGCCGACCGCTCGCCGGCCAAACTCGCCGCCGCCGTGACGCTGTACCACGTGATCGTCGAGGCGGCGCTGGCGCAACCCGGCCAGCACTTCATCTGCAGCTACCTGGAGGAACGCGACCAGCTGCCGGCGTTCCGCGAGGGCATGGAGAACATCGCCGCCGACGAGCAGCGCCACATCGGCTTCGGCGTCAAGCTGCTGTCGGATCTCAACCGCGAAGACCCGGTCGGGGTTCCCAAGGCGGTCGCGCGCATCCTGCGCGAGGTCACACGCTACACGGCCCAGGTGCTGATGCCGCCCGGCTGGGACGAGAGCTATCTGACCGTCTTCAACTACACCTTCGACAAGGTCGGCGTCGAGGGGCTCACGTCGATGACGACCAAGCTGCGCTCCGCCGGGCTGCCGATCGAGAGCCTGCCCGGACCGGCCCTGCTGCCGCCCGGCCTGACGCCGCTGGAGATCTCCCAGCGCGGTCGCGAACTCGCCCAGGCGGGCGTGATCGGCGTGCGCGAGGGCCCCTCCGCGCGCGATCCCGAGACGCTCGCGCTGATGTTCGACATGATCCGCCGCCAGGTCAACCCCGAGCACGGCCTGACGCGGCCGACGACCTTCCAGTGGGAGTTCACCGATCCGGATGTCCCCACGTGGCACCTGACGGTCAACAACGGCTCCAGCGTGGTCGAGCAGGGCGACGCGCCGAAGCCCGACCTGCGCCTGCGCCTGTCCTACCAGGACTGGGCCGACATCGTGGGCGAGCGCGTGGACCCGCTGCGCCTCCTCGCGCGCGGCCGGCTGCGGCCGAAGGGCAACCCGCTCGCGCTGCGCAAGCTGGCCAAGGTCTTTCCGCGGGGCTGACGGGCACTCGCG
>DATHGU010000115.1:0-3861 GCA_035317495.1 Solirubrobacteraceae bacterium | reverse complement strand
TCGATGTGACCGATGGTCCCGACGTTGACGTGCGGCTTGTCGCGCTCGAACTTCTCCTTCGCCACTTTTGGTTCGCTCCTGACTCGACTTGTATGTTCGCCTCTATGAGGGCGAACCTGAGAAATCTATCTAAATGCGGTGCTGCGTGTACTGGTCGGCACTCTAGGCCGGAACCGGTTCCCCCGTCCGCTGCTCGACGATCTTCTCGGCGATGTTCGGGGGGACCTCCTCGTAGTTCTCGAACTGCATCGTGTAGTTGGCGCGCCCCTGCGTGTTCGAGCGCAGGTCGGTCGCGTAGCCGAACATCTCGCTGAGCGGCACGCGCGCGGTGACCGCCAGCGCATTGCCGATCCGCTCCTGGCCCTCGACGCGTCCACGCCTGCGGTTCAGGTCGCCGATCACCTCGCCGAGGAAGTCCTCGGGCGTGACGACCTCGACCGCGAAGATCGGCTCGAGCAGCACGGGCTTGGCACGCTTGGCGGCCTCTTTGAAGGCGATCGATCCGGCGACCTTGAAGGCGATCTCCGACGAGTCCACGTCGTGGTACTTGCCGTCGACGAGCGTCACGCGCATGTCGACCATCGGATATCCCGCCTTGACTCCGTTCTCCAGCGCCTCTTCGACGCCTTTCTGCACGGCCGGGATGTATTCGGACGGGACGTTCCCGCCCTTGATCTTGTTGATGAACTCGAAGCCCTCGCCCGGCGCCGGCTCGAGGTTGATGTAGACGACGCCGAACTGGCCCGAGCCGCCCGTCTGGCGCACGAACTTGCCTTCGATCTTCTCGACCGTGCCGCGAACGGTCTCGCGGTAGGAGACCTGCGGGCGCCCCACATTCGCCTCGACGCCGAACTCGCGCTTCATACGGTCGACCAGCACCTCGAGATGCAGCTCGCCCATGCCTGAGATCTCCGTCTGGCCGGTCTCTTCGTTGGTGCGCACCTGGAACGTCGGGTCCTCCTCGGCCAAGCGGCCGAGCGCGATCGACATCTTCTCCTGGTCGACCTTCGTCTTCGGCTCGACCGCGACCTTGATGACGGGCACCGGGAAGACGATGTTCTCGAGGCGGATCGGAGCGTCGGGGGCGGCCAGCGTGTCGCCCGTGATGACCTGCTTGATGCCGACGGCCGCGGCGATGTCGCCGGCGTACACCTCGGCGACCTCCTCGCGCTCGTTCGCGTGCATCATCAGGATGCGCCCGATCCGCTCGGTGCGCCCGCTGTTGACGTTGAGCACGCGCGATCCGGCCGCGAGCTTTCCGGAGTAGACGCGGAAGTAGGTCAGCTTGCCGACGTAGGGGTCGGCGGCGATCTTGAAGGCCAGCGCCGAGAACGGTTCGGAGTCGTCGGGCTTGCGCACGACCTGGCGCTCCTCCTCCTGACCCTTGATCAGCTCGGTGCCGACCATCGGCGGGACGTCGAGCGGCGAGGGCAGGTAGTCGATCACCGCGTCAAGCAGCGGCTGCACGCCCTTGTTCTTGAACGACGAGCCGCACAGCACGGGCGTCAGCTTGGTGGACAGCGTCGCCTTGCGAATCGCCTGCTTGAGGCGCTCTTCGGAGATTTCGCCTTCCTCGAGGATCAGCTCGAGCAGCCCGTCGTCGTAGTGCGACACCTCCTCGAGCAGGTGCTCGCGCGCCGCCTCCGCAGCTTCGACGAGCTCCGCGGGGATCTCGCCGACTTCCTGTTCGGTGCCCAGCTCGTCCTTGTAGACGATCGCCTTCATGCTCACGAGATCGACGATCCCGAGGAAGTCCGCCTCCACGCCGATCGGCAGCTGGATCGGCACGGGGTGCGCGCCGAGCCGGTCGATCATCGTCTGCACGCCGCGGTGGAAGTCGGCGCCGATGCGATCCATCTTGTTGATGTAGGCGATCCGCGGGACGTGGTACTTGTCGGCCTGGCGCCAGACAGTCTCGGACTGCGGCTCGACGCCCGCGACCGAGTCGAACAGCGCGATCGCGCCGTCGAGCACGCGCAGCGAGCGCTCGACCTCGACCGTGAAGTCGACGTGACCGGGCGTGTCGATGATGTTGATGCGGTGGGCCTTCCACTCGGCAGTCGTGGCCGCCGAGGTGATCGTGATGCCGCGCTCCTGCTCCTGCTCCATCCAGTCCATCACGGCCGCGCCCTCGTGCACCTCGCCGATCTTGTACGTGCGTCCGGTGTAGTAGAGGATGCGCTCCGTCGTCGTCGTCTTGCCGGCGTCGATGTGCGCCATGATGCCGATGTTGCGCGTGTTCTGAAGTGTGTACTTTCGTGGCATGGATGGCCTGGGGAGTTGGGGCGGGGACGGGTGTTCGGGCGAAAAAAATGGACCCCTCGGGTCCACGCGCGCTGCTGGTCGTTGTGGACCGGTCCGCTTCGTTATCTGCTCGAGGTCTCCATTTTGATCTGCAACTCCGTCGCGGTTGTGCCCAGCAAGTTACGCACACGCGCGACGCGAGTTCGACTATAGCAGAGCGATTCGGCGTCCCAGCCCGCTAATTCGGGGCTTGAGAGCCTTCTTGCGGGGCCTTCTCGAGGGCCTCGCAGCCGCCTGTCGGGGGGCCCTCCTCGAACATCGCCCCGAGGCGCTCGAGCACCCGTGTCGTGGTGCGCAGATCGCGCGCGGCGACCCCGTCCAGCGCCTCGAGCCAGCGGCCCTGCCAGGTCGCCCGCTTGGCCGCGATCTTGTTGGCGCCCTGGGTCGTGAGACGCGAGACCACCACGCGGCGGTCGGTTTCCGAGCGAACCCGTTCCACGTGCCCGCAGGCCGCCAGGTGATCAAGCATCTGCGTGACCGTCGCCGGCGTCAGCCGCGCAGCCGCCGCCAGCTCTCCGGCGGGCAGCTCGCCGCGCTCGTCGAGCTCGATCAGCAGCTCGAACTGCGCGTGGCTGAGCTCGGAGCCACCCAGGTGCGTGTCGCGCCCGCGCAGGCGGCTGAGCGTGCGAAACACGTGCCGGAAGGCATGTCCGAGCTCCGTCAGCTCGGGGCTCAGCTCGGCCGCGGGCGCGATGGCCGGCTCGGGCGCGCTGGCGGGCTTGGGTGCGACCGCCGGCTTGGGCGCGCTGCGCGGCTTGGGCGATTGCTTGGCTGTGGCGTTGGTGGTCATGCTCCCCCTTAGACGCCGACAGGCTCGGCGCCGGACTCGGCGTTGGCGACGGCGCGGCTCTGCGGTGCGCGCGGGTTCTCCGCGCGCAGCAGCACCAGGCAGGGAATCAGCGACAGCACCGCGATTCCCAGCGACCACCAGTAGGCGGTCTGAAAGGCGCTCGCGGGCTTGATCAGCGTGTGGCCGCTCGCCCTCTGCAGCACGACCGCGAGCACCGCCGTCCCGATCGCCCCGCCGATCCGCTGCAGGACGTTCAGCTGGGGCGTCGCATCGGACAGCTGGTCCGGTCGCAGCGCGGAGAACGCCGCCGTCATTGCGGGCATGAACGAGAAGCCGATCCCCACGCCGCGCAGCAGCAGCACGAGCGAGATATACAGGATCGAGGTGCCCGCGCCGACGAACGCCAGCGGAATCGTGCCCAAGCTGAGGATCAGCACGCCGCCGAGCGCGACGCGCCCGCCGCCGTAGCGCTGGGTGAGGCGTCCGGTGAGCGGCATCACGAGCAGCATCCCCAGACCCTGCGGACCAACCAGCAGCCCGGTCACGATCACACTCTCGTGGCGGATTTCCTGGTAGTAGAGCGGCACGAGGATCATCGCCCCGAACAACGCCGCGCCAAGCCCGAAGGTCGTCAGCGAGGCTGCGGCGAAGACGCGGTTTGCGTACAGGCGCACGTCGAGCAGGGGGCGCTCCACGCGCAACGCGTGCCACAGGAACACGCCGGACAACACGAGCGCGATGAGGATCGGCCAAACGACGATCGGGGC
>DATHGU010000114.1:0-6196 GCA_035317495.1 Solirubrobacteraceae bacterium | reverse complement strand
CAACAGGTTCTTGCCACCGGCTCCTTCACCGATAACACGGTCACATCGACGGCCGGTGAAAGCGGCCTGAGCTACGACGCCGGCAGCGACCAGTACACCTACGTGTGGAAGACCAGCAAGGACTGGTCGGGCCAGAACCGCCAGCTCGTCCTCGCGCTCAACGACGGCGTTACATATATCCGTGCCAACTTCTACCTTAAGTAGGCGACAATGAACCTCCATACCAAGGCAGTTGCCGGTGTCGGCGCTATCGCCATCATGTTGGCGGCGACGGCGCCTGCACTCGCCGCAGGGATCTCCACCTCTCAGGCCGTGCGCGCAAGCACGCCGGCCGCACAAGCCGTGGGGAAACAGACCCACGCGTCGCGTGTCAAGGTGATCGGTTGCAGCCGGATCACCAGCCGGAAGGCTGTCTGTCATGGGGAAGCCCGCTATTCGAGCGGCGCAAGGCGCTGCACGTTCGACATAACCGTCACGCAAGCGTCGAACAGCCAGCGCCTGCGCACCAGCCCGTCGAACTTCCTCTGTTACTGAGAGACGGTGCGCGGTCCCGAATGGGTCGCTAACCGGAGAGACCGGTAGGCTCGTGACGCGCAAGGACCGGCTGGGCCTAGCGCCCGCACACCGACGAGCCGGCAAGCGAGACCAGGGGATAGGGGCATGAGCGAGGTAACCGACGAGAGCGAGCCGGCGTTCCATCTGTTCCTCGACGCAGAGGAGACAACGGCGGCCGCCGGCGCGCTGAAACTGCTGATCTCCGACGAGGCGCACCAGCCCAAGATTCGCGACCTCGCTCGGCGGGTGCTCGAGGGCCTCGCGGCGGCGCCGGGAGAGCGCGGGGTGCTGACGTTGCCATTGACTTCTCAGGAGATGAAGATCACCCATACCGCGGTGAGGCTGCTGCTCAACGATCTGCAACGCGGACAGGACGACGAGCGCCAGATCCTCTGGCGGATCGTGCACAAGCTTCCCGACGAGCATTCGATCCGCGCGATCATCATCGAGTAGCGGTGGCCCGGCATGGGCCGGCGACGCCTTGAAGTGCCTCCGGCGCACGCACTCCTCGCCGCCGCAGATCTCCTCGCCCACGCCTCACCGCCTGTTGGAGTAGTGTCGGATGCGGGTCAGACCTCGATGTCCGCCGACGCCGCTCTCCCTGTCTCCCGACCGGCCTCGCGTGTCAACGCGAACGCCGTGCTCGCCGTCGTCGCGATCGCGCAGTTCATGGTCGTGTTGGACGCCACCGTCGTCAACGTCGCGCTTCCGACGATCAAGGTCGACGTGGGATTCTCCGAGCAAAGCCTGTCCTGGGTGTTGAACGCCTACACGTTGATCTTCGGCGGGTTCCTGCTGCTCGGCGGGCGTCTCGCCGACCGGCTGGGGCGGCGACGACTGTTCGTCGCCGGGATCGCGCTGTTCTCCGGCGCCTCGCTGATCTGCGGGCTCTCGCAGTCCGAGGCCATGCTGCTCGTCGCGCGCGGCCTGCAAGGGCTGGGCGGCGCGCTGGTCTCGCCGGCGGCGCTGTCGATCATCCTCACGACGTTCAAAGAAGGGACCGAGCGCAACCGCGCGCTGGCCGTGTGGGGCGCGATCGCCGGTGCCGGCGGCGCGGTCGGGCTGCTGCTCGGCGGCGTGATCGTGCAGGTGCTGAGCTGGCGGTGGGTGTTCTTCATCAACGTGCCGATCGGCGCCGTCGTGCTCGCGCTGGCGCCGCGGATCGTTCCGGAGAGTAGGTCGGAGGAGGCCGCCGAGGGCGGGTACGACGCCGAGGGAGCGGTCACGATCACGCTCGGCACGATCGCCCTCGTGTTCACGCTCATCAAGGCCGACAGCTGGGGCTGGACGTCGGGTCGGACGCTGGCGGGGTTCGCGATCGCCGTGGCGCTGATCGCCGCGTTCGTGCTGATCGAGCGCCGTCAGCGCGATCCGCTGATCCCGCTGCGCATCTTCTCCAACCGCAGCCTCGCCGCCTCGGATACGACGATGCTCGTGGTTGCAGCGGCGCTGTTCGGGGTGTTCTACTTCTGCACGCTCTACCTGCAGCAGGTGCTCGGCTTCAGCGCGCTCAAGACCGGGATCGCCTACCTGCCGCTGACCCTGACGCTCGTTGGCGCGTCGGCGCTGGCCTCGCGCTTCGTCGACCGGTTCACGCCCAAGCCGGTGCTCGTCGCCGGCCTGCTCGTCTCGACAGCGGGCTTCGGGTTGCTCACGCGCATCGTCGGTCACGGCGACTACGCGAGCCACGTCCTACCGGCGATCATCGTGCTCGGCGTGGGGCTGGGGACGTCCTTCGTGCCGATCACGATCGCCGCCACCAACGGCGTGGCCGGCGGCGACTCAGGGTTGGCCTCGGGGCTGCTCAACACCACCCAGCAGGTCGGTGGCTCGCTCGGGCTGGCGATCCTCTCCTCGGTTTCTACCACCCGCGTGACGAGCGCGCTGCACGGCGGCGCGCCGCTGTCGATGGCGCTGACGCACGGGTTCAAGGGCGCTTTCATCGTCGCGGCGGTGCTCTGCGCCGTCGGAGTCGCGGTCGCGCTGGTGCTGCTGCCGCGCCGCCCGCGCGAGCCCCGGCGCGCACACGTCGAGGCGATCGCGATGGCCGTTGTCCGCTGCCCCGGCGCGCCGTACTGCGGGCACCTCGCGCGTGTAGTCGCATTCGGCCGTCGCGTGCGTGGCGCCGCCGTGCGGTCCTGAGCCGCGCGCCGGCCGCGGGGAGCGACCGCATGGTACGACGAGCCCGCACGGTCCGACGTTTGACGGAGCGGCGAAGGGGGTACTTCGCCGAACGACCATGCAAGGGGGGTCATTCGATGAGGAGAGGTAGCTCGCTGGTGCGATTCCTGCGCCTCTCCACTCTGCTCGCCGTGCTGCTCGCGGGCATCGCCGCGTCGAGCGCCCAGGCGAGCGTGAGCATGTGCAACGTACCGATCACGATGAGCGACGGCACCGTGCTGCGCGCCAACGTCTTCCTGCCATCGACGGCCGGACGACACCCGACCGTGCTGACCGCGACCGGCTACAACAAGGACGCGGCGAACCCCACGGGAGGAAACTGCGAAGCGTCGCAGGGCATCGCCGGCGACGAACCCGGGCTTACCGAAAAGGGCTTCGCTGTGATGGTCATCGACGACCGCGGCACGGGGGCCAGCGGCGGGAAATGGGACTCTTGGGGGCAGCGAACGCAGGACGACTACAAGGAGGTCCTCGACTGGATCCAGGCTCAGCCGTGGTCGAACTCGCGAGTCGCGACCACCGGCCAGTCCTACATGGGAATCACCTCGCTGCTGATCGCCGAGGCCGACGCGACGCGGGTCGCCGAAGGCAAGCCGCGCGCGGTGCAGGCCGTGTGGGCGGACATCCCGATGGCCGATGCCTACCGCGACGTGACCTTCCAGGGCGGAGCACTCGACTCGGGCTTCATGCCGCTGTGGCTGGGCCTCGTGAATGTCCTGTCCGACATGCCGCCGTCCTCGCTGAGCGCGGATCCCGAAGAAGCGGCGACGATCTACCTCGAACACCTGCTCGGCAACGCTGAATTCGCAGGGCTCAAGCTGATCGGCGCAGCGCTCGGCGAAGAAGCGTCATACGACGGGCCCTTCTACAGGCTGCGCTCGCCGGTCGTGCGCGCGTCGCAGATCACCGTGCCGGTCGTGATCCAGGGTGGCTGGTACGACCTGTTCCAGCGCGGCGAGCCGCTGTTGTGGGAATCGCTGCACAACTCGCGCGATCGCGTGCTGATCATGTCGCCGCACTACCACATCACGGAAGGCCCGCCGCTGGAAGACCCGAACCTCAAGCAGGAGTGGTTCACCCACTGGCTGCTGAAAACGAAAAACGGCGTGCAGGAAACGCCGAAGGTCAACCTCTACTCGATCAACGGCGAACGGTGGGAACACTTCACGCGCTTCCCACTGCCGAGAACGAAATACCAGCGGCTCTACCTCAGCGGAGCGGCGTCGGGCTCGACCGCGATCTCGTTGCACGACGGCTCGCTCGCCAGTGCGCCGCCGCCCAGCCAGGCGGGCGACACCGAGCCGCTGCTGCCCGCCTCGAGCCCGTGCTCGCGGATGACCGCGCAGTGGACGGCCGGAGCGGCGTCGAATCCGTTCTGCGACACGAACAACGTGACCTACGAGGCGAGCTCGCTCACTTACACGACCGCGCCGATGCAGTCCCCGACGAAGATCAGGGGGTTGATCAGCGCGAACCTGTGGGCGACGCTCAGCACGACAGACGCGACGCTGATCGCCGTGCTCAGCGAAGTAGAACCGTCGGGTGCCTCGAACCAGATCACAGCCGGGTTCCTGCTGGCCAGTCAGCGAGCGATCGACCCGACGCTCTCCACGTACGGGCCGCACGGCAAGCCGATGATTCGCCCCTGGCATCCGTTCACCAAAGAAAGCCAGCAGGCGGTCACGCCGAACGAACCGACCGAATACGACGTTGAGATCTATCCGACCTCGGCGATCGTGAAGCCCGGCAACAGGCTGCGGCTGACGATCGGCACGGCCAACACGTTCTCGACGATGACGCCGCTGCCGGACCTCGGTCAGGAGCTGGGCGGCACGATCACGCTGCTGCACGACTCACAGCACCCATCCAACGTGCTCGTGCCGATCACGCCGTAGGCGCCGCAACGCCGGCCGAGCTCGGCTTCTTGACGGGCGCCGAGGCACGCATCGAGCGTCTCTCGCGACGCCAAAAGCAGGCCGTCTAACCTGGCGCAAGATCCTAAAGGGGGTTAGCCCAAGCGCCGATCCCATTCGAATGCATGCGGACGCTGCACGCACCAAGCCTCCTGCGACCGAGACGCAGCATCTCTGCTGCACGATGAGCAGCGTTCGCGTGCGACTCGTGCGCAGCCGCGGCGGCGAGGCGGCGGTCGCAGACGTGCTCGAGCAGGCGGCGTCCGAGCACGACGCGCAATACCTCGAAGACATCGAGCACTGGATCTCGCTCGACGAGGCATGTGCGCTGCTCGAAGCGGGCGCGCGCGTCACCGGCGAGCAGACCTTCGCGCGGCAGGTAGGCGCGGAGATGCTGCGCCAGCACGCCGGGACGCAGGTCGCCACGTTGATGCGCTCGCTCGGATCGGCCGAGGCGATCTACGAGGCCGTCGCACAGGCGTCGTCGAAGGTCAGCACGGTCACCGAGATGGAGGCGCTCGAGGCCGCTCCCGGGCGCGCCGTGGTCACCGCGAAAGCGCGCGAGGACTTCACCCGACGCCGCGCGCACTGCGAGTGGACGACGGGTCTGCTCAGCGGTCCGCCGATCCTCTTTGGACTGCCGCCGGGGCACGTCGAGGAGAGCGAATGCCAGGCGCGCGGGGACGCCCGCTGCCTTTACACGATTCGCTGGGATGCCGAGCTCGCAGGCGCCGATCCGCAGGAGCGCATCACCGCGATGGAGGCGCAGCTCGTGGCGATGTCCGGCCGCCTGCAGAGCGCCTATGCGACGGCCAGCGATCTCGTCTCGACGGAGGACCTCGACGCCGTGCTGCGGCGAATCGTCGAGCGCGCGGCCAACGCCGTGCGCGCTCCCGGCTACATCCTCGCCGTGCGCACCGCGCCGGAGGCCGAGCTGCAGGTCTACAGCCACGGGATCGCCGACGACGAGGCGCAGCGCCTGGCGCACGCGACGGTCGATCAAGACGACGCGCAGGACGACTCGATGCTCGTCGTGGCTGTGCGCTCCAGCCGTTGCGACTACGGCAAGCTGATCGCGCGCTACCCCGGTAGGATCCAGTTCTTCTCACAGGAACGCGAGATGCTGAGCCTGTATGCCAAGCATGCCGCGGCCGTGCTCGACATGGCGATGGCGCTCGACGAGTCCTCGCGGCGCCACGCCGAGGTGAGCGCGCTGCTGTCGCTCTCGCAAGCGCTCGCGCAGGCCGGGACGAGCGAGGAGGTCGCCGAGCGGCTGGTAGTCGCCGTCCCCGAGGTGATCGATTGCGACGGGATGGCGGTGTGGCTATGGGATGAGGATGAGCGAAGCCTGAGGTCGCTCGCCGCGTGGGCGCGCAGGCACGAGCAGGCGGCCTACCTGCGCGGCATGTCGCTGACCCCCGCAGACACCGCGCACCTCGCCCACATGATCGCCCAGCCGCGACCGCTGTTCTTCGAACGCGACACCGACGATCCCTTCATCGCCGGGCTGATGGAGAGACTCGACCTGGCCGCCTTCGTGGCGGTCC
>DATHGU010000113.1:0-3954 GCA_035317495.1 Solirubrobacteraceae bacterium | reverse complement strand
CAGAGGCTTCAAGGCGCGGAACCACGTAGTCCCTACATATCTCGCTCTCGAGCGGGCCAGGCACACGCGTACCGTACCCGCCTTTCGAATTGCGGCCCGGCCCGTCCGCGCCCCGGCGATCGACGCCGGGTGGGGCGCTAGATTCGATCGACGGTGCCCGACGAGCCATCACCGCTGCGTGTCGCACATCTCGACGCAGATGCCTTCTACGTGTCGATCGAGCTGCTTCGCCGTCCGGAGCTGCGCGGCCAGCCCGTGGTCGTGTCCGGCAGCGGGCCGCGTGCGGTCGTGACGACCGCCAGCTACGAGGCGCGCCGCTACGGCGTCGGCTCGGCGATGCCCGCCGCGCGGGCGCGGCGCCTTTGCCCACAGGCCGTCTTCCTGCCGCCCGACTTTCCCACCTACCGCGAGGTCTCGCGCCGCATGATGGGCATCCTGCGCGAGCACGTCGAGCGCGTCGAGGTGGTCGGCCTCGACGAGGCGTACCTCGACCTCGAGGGCCTGCATTCGCCGCGCGCGGCGATGCGCAGGTTGCTGGCCGACATCAAGCGCGAGGTGCAGCTGACCTGCTCGGTCGGCATCGGGCCGAACAAGCTCGTCGCGAAGGTCGCCTCCGACGCGGAGAAGCCCGCCGGATTCGTCGTGCTGAGCCGCGAACAGGCGTGCGCCCGCTTCGCCCTCGCTCCGCCGGCGCTGGTGCCAGGGATCGGCCCGAAGACGGCCGCGCGGCTGGCTGAGCTGGGACTCACCACCCTGGGAGCGGTCGGCGCGGCGCCCGCGCAGACGCTGATCGAGCGCTTCGGCCCGAACCTCGGGCGCGAGCTGGGCAGGCGCGCGCGCTTCGAGCACGACGGCCGGATCGGCGCCGCGCGCAAGGTCGTCTCGGAGTCGCGCGAGCGGACGTTCGACGTCGACGTGCGCGAGTTCGAGCAGTTGCGCGAGTCGCTGCTGTCGATGGCGCGCACGCTCTGCGCAAGCCTCGCCGCGCACGGCCGCCGTGGCCGCACGATCGGCATCAAGGTACGTCTCGACGACTGGACGACCGTCACGCGCGCGCACTCGATCGCCGAGCCGACCTGCGACCTCGAGACGGTCTCGGCCGTCGCGCTGCGCCTGCTCGACGACTACGCCCCGCCGCGGCCTGTTCGTCTGTTGGGCGTGCGCGTGGCCGGCCTCACCGACGACGCGTCCGAGGTTCCGGTCGACGGAGGCGCCCACGAGCCAGGCGCCACGCACGCACGCCGCGCCGTGCTCGGCCCAGCCGAGCAGCTCGGCCTGCCGCTGTAGGCGCCGCCGGCGATAGGATCACGGCCGATGACCGTCATCGGCATCGGCGAGATCGAGCTCGACTACGAACGCACCGGCGCGGGCCCGCCGCTGCTTCTGATCATGGGCATGAGCGGCACCGCGCTCCATTGGGACGAGCCGTTCCTCGAGCGGCTGCGCAGCGACTTCGACGTGATCGCCTACGACCATCGCGGCGTTGGCGCGAGCACTCGCCTGGACGGTCCGGTCACGATCCGCGAAATGGCCGCGGATGCGGCCGGACTGCTCGAGGCGCTCCAGGTCGACTCGGCGCACGTGATGGGCGTCTCGATGGGTGGCATGATCGCCCAGGAGCTGGCGCTGGCGCGTCCCGAGCGCGTGAACACCCTCACCCTCGGCTGCACATACTGCGGCGGCGAGGGCAGCACGCTCACCTCCCAGGCGGTGCTGCAGCAGCTGACCGAGGCGATGGCCTCCGGGGACCGCGAGCGGGCGCTGCGTGTCGGGTTTGAAGTGAACGTCTCGGCGTCATACGCGGCGTCATACGCGGCCTACGAGCGCTTCCTGCAGATCGCTAACCGACGCGCGGTCGCTGTGCCCGTCGTGCTCGCGCAGATGCAGGCGTGTATGACGCACGACACTAACGCCCGCCTGCCGCAGCTGGCGATGCCGACGCTCGTCATGCACGGAACGGAGGATCAGCTGCTGCCGGTCGACAACGGCCGCCTGATCGCCTCGCGCGTGCCGGGCGCGCGGCTGGAGATCTTCGACGGCGCCGGCCATCTGTTCTTCTGGGAGCAGCCGCAGCGCTCGGCCGAGCTCGTGTCCGAGCACGCCGCGGTTCCCGCTTGAGGATCGACGCGGGCGGCGGCGTCACGCTGTCCGGCGAGCAGGCGGGGGAGGGCACGGCGATCGTGCTGCTCCACGGGTTGACCGCCACGCGACGCTACGTGGTGATGGGCTCGCGCGCGCTCGAGCGCTCGGGGCATCGCGTGGTCGCCTACGACGCCCGCGGGCACGGGCGCTCGACGCCGGCCCCCGATCCCGCCTCATACGGCTATGAGCTGCTGGCCGACGACCTCGAGGCCGTGCTCGACGAGCTGCCGGTGGCGCGCGCGATCCTCGCCGGGGCCTCGATGGGCGCGCACACGGCCGTGCGCGTGGCGCTGACGCGCCCCGAGAGCGTCGCCGGCCTCGTGCTGATCACGCCCTCCTTCGATCCGTCGCGGCCCCGCGACGAGCAGGAGCTCGACCGCTGGGACGCGCTCGCGCGCGGCCTGCGCGAGGGCGGCGTGGAGGGCTTCGTGCGCGCGTACGGGCTCGATGCGGTGCCGCAGGCCTGGCGCGAGACGGTCGAGCGCGTCCTGCGCCAGCGCCTGTCCGCACACGAGCACCCGCTGGCGGTCGCCGACGCGCTGGAAGCCGTGCCGCGCTCGCGCCCCTTCGAGCGCCTGCAGGAGCTCGAGGAGATCGCGCTTCCGAGCGTCGTCGTCGGCAGCCGCGACGAGGCCGACCCCGGCCACCCGCTGGAGGTCGCCGAGCTCTACGCACGGACGATTCCGGGAGCGCGCCTGGTCGTCGAGCAGGCCGGCCCCCCGCCGCGCTCGCCGATCGCCTGGCAGGGCGGTCAGCTCTCGCATGTGATCGCCGAGCTCGCTCAGCGCGCGGAGGGCTGACGGGGCGGGTCCGTCCAGCCGTCCGCACCGCGCGCCCTGTAGACGGTATACGTGATAGCGTACAATCGTATGCCGCTCACGCGCCAGTGGGACGGTCGGAGCTACGACCGGATCTCCGGGCCGATGGAGTCGCTCGGGCGCGAGGTGCTCGCGCGCTTGGAGCTGCGCGGCGACGAGCTCGTGCTCGATGTCGGCTGCGGCTCGGGGCGGATCACCGAGGCGCTGATCGAGCGCTTGCCGCGTGGCCGGGTGATCGCGCTCGACGCGTCGCAGTCGATGGTCGCGGCGGCGCGGCGACGGCTGCCGCAGGCCGACGTGCGCCTGATGGACACGCTCGAGCTCGAGCTGGAGGAGCCCGTCGACGCGATCCTGTCGACCGCGACCTTCCATTGGATCGCCGACCACGAGCGCCTCTTCCGGCGCCTGCGCGCGGCGCTGCGCCCGGGCGGCCGCCTGCTCGCGCAGTGTGGGGGAGAGGGCAACATCGATGAGCTGCGCGGCCGCGCCAACGCGGTTCGTGCGCGCGAGCTCTACGCGCGGCACTTCCGCGACTGGCGGGCGCCGTGGAACTACGCCGCTCCCGGCCGGACGCGCGAGCGGCTGCTCGACGCCGGCTTCACGAGCGCGGAGTGCTGGCTTGCGCCCGCGCCGCAGCAGCCGGAGCACCCGCGTGAGTTCCTCTCGACGATCGTGCTCGGGCCGCACGTCCAGCAGCTGCCGGCAGAGCTGCGCGAGCCGTTCATCGACGACGTGCTGGGCGAGCTGGGCGAGCCGGTGATCGTCGACTACGTGCGCCTGAACATCGACGCCGTCGCATAGGCCGCGACGCCGCCGCACAAGCCTCGACGCCGTCGCATCGTAGAAGGCAGGCGCTCTTCGAAGCGCTCAGGCGAGCGCCGTCGAGGAGTCCTCGGCGGAGCGCTCCTCGCCGAGCGCGGCGCCGCTGAGGAGAGCCGCGTATCGGCCGCCGAGCTCGGAGAGCCCGTGGTCGTCGACTACGTGCGGCTGAACA
>DATHGU010000112.1:0-3011 GCA_035317495.1 Solirubrobacteraceae bacterium | reverse complement strand
AGTGCTGCCCGCCGCAACTACGGTCGTTGATCAAGCTGCGTGCGCGAGCGGCGGGTCTCGGGAGGGGCGCTGGTCGAGGCGGTCGAGCATCTCGGCGAGGTCTTGGCGGGTGAAGTTCCACTGGAATGGCTGGGCGATCTCGTTGTAGTGGCGCTCGAAGTCGTTGAGCGCGCGAGCGAGGGTGGCGGTGTCGGAGAAGTCGTTGGGGTCCAGCAGCTTGCGCTGGATGATCGAGTGGTAGATCTCGACCTGGTTGAGCCAGCTCGCGTGGACAGGCAGGTGCACGAGGATCAGCGTCGGCCAGCGACCTTGGAGTCGTTTGATCGAGGTCTCACCACGATGGTCAGAGCCGTTGTCGAGGATCCAGAACACACGGCGTGCGGAGGCGTAGGGCTCCTTGATCATGACTTGGCGGACGAGCCGGTCAAACGGTGCGATGCCGCCCTTTGCCTCGCTGCGTCCGATCGCGCCTCCGCGGCGCACGTCCCAGGCGTCGAGGTAGGTGACAGCGCCCATCCGTTCGTACCCGTGCTCGACGAGCTGCCCGCGACCCGCAGCCGGCGGGGCGCTCTGGTGGATGCGCTTGCGCGCTTGGATCGAGGGCTTCGCGTCAGCGCTGATCACCATGTCTGAGGGCTCCAGCAGCTTGCCTTCCCAACGGCCCTCGTAAAGGTCGAGCACCCTTCCGGCCTTCTCCAAGAAGTCGGGGTCGCGCGGGAAGATCCACGAGCGCTGCTGCCAGGGCTTGATCACGTCCTCGGCCAGCCAGCGCCCGATCGTCGATGCGGATGCGTCGCTCACGCCACGCTCGATGACGAAGCGGTGGATCTCCGATCTACTGAAGCGTGAGAGCGGGACGCCGAGCTTGAGGGGCAACTCGCACGCGACCGCCTTGACCTGTGCGACCTCTTCCGGGGGGAAAACGGCGCGGGCGCCCCGCGCGTGGTCTGTCCTTCAATCCTTCCAAACGCTCCTCGGCGAAGCGTTTTCGCCAGCGCCCGACGACCTCGGGGGACATGTCGAGTCGTCTGCCAATCTCGACATTCGGCTCACCATCAGCGGCGTAGAGCACAAGCTTGGCGCGCTGGACCTCCTGATGCGGGCGCGTGTAGCACGCAGCGACGTGCTCCAGCTCACAGCGCTCCTGTGCGCTCAACATGATCCTGGGAGTCGGTCTCGCCATCGCCGAAGAGATTCGCGGTAGACGACACAGCTCCTGCCCGCAATTCGACTGGACTTACGGCGGGGAGCACTAAGCGACCGCTACGCCGCCGCGAGCTCGCGATCCTCGGTGTCGGCCAGGTGCTGGTGGGAGGGGCAGTAGCCGTTGTGCGGCAGCGGCACGCGTTGGCAGGCGGCGCCCTTGCGGGTCGTCGCGCGGCACTGCGGCGCGGCGCCGCTGACGGCGGCATAGCCCTCGTGCGGGTGCACGGCGATGTACGCCTGGGCGTACTGCAGGTAGCGGGAGACGACCTGGTGCACGTGCGACTGCGCGGACATCGGGAAGTAGTTGCGGATGTCCGCGAACAGCGTGCGCTCGGGACGGGCGAAGTAGTGCCGGTCGGTCGCCAGGCGGGTCACGACGGCCTCGCACGCGCGCAGCACGGCGGCGTGGTTGCTCGCCGTCGGGGCGCCCGGCGCAGGGGCGAGGATCCGTGGAGCTAGCTCCCGGTAGATGGCTCGACTGAACTGATACATGGCTACTCCTTCAGAGACTCCGAACGCGACCAATCCTTCTACGCACAACAACACGCCTTCGATCACAAAAGGACCGAGAAAAATACGTCTTGATGATCTTTTTATGAACGACCTCTCAGGAGGTCGTGCGGGCGTTCGCGTGACGCGACCCCGGTGCGCCCAGGCCGTCGGCGCCGACCCATCGCGCCCGGCCTCAGGACCAGGTCTGCCAGCCGATCTCGGGCTCGCGGTCCGGCGCCGCGGGTTGGCCGCCGACGACCACATGGCGCTGGTCGAGCGCGGGGTCGCGCTCGGGGTAGTCGGCGCGCTGGTGAGCGCCGCGGCTCTCCGTGCGGGTGAGCGCGCAGCGGGCGATCAGCCGGACCAGGGGGTGGGGGCTGTCGAGCAGCCTGTTCAGACCATCTGCGGAGCGGACGATCCCGGCGTCGCGCCACAGGGCGGAGCGGATCGCACCGTCGCTGACGGGCGGCGGCGGGAGTGCGCGCAACTGCTCGAGCTCCCCGCTCGCCGACGGATCGGTCGCGGCGGATGCGGTGCGCGCGGGTGCGGGCTCGGCGAGCGCGTGCTCGACCGCGCGGCGGGCGAACACGAAGCACTCGCTGAGCGAGTTGGAGGCGAGCCGGTTGGCGCCGTGCAGGCCGGTGCACGAGGACTCGCCGACGGCGTACAGGCCGGGGAGCGTCGAGCGGGCCTGCAAGTCGGCGACGATGCCGCCCATCGTGTAGTGGGCGGCCGGCGCGACGGGGATCAGCTCGCGCATCGGGTCAAGCCCGGCCTCGCGCAGGGCGCTGACGACGTTGGGGAAGTGCGCGGGGTCGACGCGGCGCATGTCCAGTCCCACGGCTTTTTCCCCGGACTCGCGCAGGCGCGAGTCGATCGCGCGGGAGACCTCGTCGCGCGGCGCGAGCTCGTCCACGAAGCGCTCGCCCGTGCGGTCGTGCAGGGTGGCGCCCTCGCCGCGGATCGCCTCGGTCACGAGGAAGCCCTCGCGGCCGGCCACGCCGATGACAGCGGTGGGATGGAACTGCAGCAGCTCGAGGTCGGCCAGCGCTGCGCCGGCCCGATGGGCGAGCAGCAGGCCGACACCCTGCGAGCCGGGCGGATTGGTCGTGCGCGCCCACAGCGCGGCGGCGCCGCCCGTGCCGATCACGACGGCGCGCGCCGCGAGGATCTGGCCGTCGTCGCAGATGAGCCCGGCGCAGCGGTCCCCCGAGCGCCACAGCGCGCGGGCGCGCGCGCCCTCGAGCACGGTGATGCGCGGCTCGGCGGCGACCAGCGCGGAGAGCTGGCGCACGACGCGTCGTCCGGTGGCG
>DATHGU010000111.1:0-7571 GCA_035317495.1 Solirubrobacteraceae bacterium | reverse complement strand
CAGGCGACGCGGAACCGCGCGTGCCCCGCGACCGACCAGCCTCATTCCGCGCTCGCCGAACGTCAGCGCCGCGAGCAACGGCGTGAAGGCCATCGCGCTCCACATCAGCGCGTTGTCCAGCACGGGCATCTCGATCACCATCCCGCGCAGCCGCTGCGGCGCGGTGAGCGCGATGTTCAGCGCCGTGTTGGCGCCCAGCGAGGTGCCCATCACGACGGCTTCGTCGAGCTGCAGGTGATCCATCAATGCCACCACCTGATCGCCGAAGAAGCGCATCGAGTAGCGCCACATGTCGCGCGGCCGGTCCGATTCGCCGTGGCCGAGCAGGTCGATCGTGATCACGCGATTGCCTCGCGCCGCCAGCGCTTCCGCCAGCGGGCGGTGCATCTCCTGGGAGAGCAGCAGCCCGTGCACGAGGATCAACGGGCGCGTGTCCGCGTGTGAGCTCTTGGCGGTGCGCCCGCGTCCGCCGGCCGGCGTGACGGCCGCGGGGCCGCCGCCGTACTCCGTGAAGGCGATGCTGTGACCCTCGAACTGGAAGGCGGGCATGCGCTAACCCTACTAGCCGTTGTCCATGCAACGTCATCCCCGGCGGAGCGGTAGCGTTGCAGTGCACGTCCACCCGCCAGCACGACCAGGAGGAGAAACATGGCCAAGCAGCCCCGCATCCTCGCCGGAGACAACGCCGCGATCACGGGCGCCGCACGCGGGATCGGTCGCTCGACCGCCGAGGCCTTCCTGCGCCAGGGGATGAAGGTGGCGATCGGCGACGTCGACGTCGAGGCGGCGCAGAAGACCGCCTCCGAGCTGGGCCCGAGCGCCGTCGCGCTGCCGCTCGACGTGACCGACCGCGCATCGTTCACCTCGTTCCTCGACGAGGCCGAGCGACAGCTCGGTCCGCTCGACGTGCTCGTCAACAACGCCGGCATCATGCAGATCGGGCGCTTCCTCGACGAGGACGACCTGACGGCGCAGCGGATGGTCGACATCAACATCCATGGGGTGATCCTCGGCATGAAGCTCGCCCTCCCGCGCATGATCGCGCGCGACCGCGGTCACGTCGTCAACATCTCCTCGCAGGCCGGCAAGTTCGGCGCGCCCGGCGGGGCGACGTACTCGGCGACAAAGCACGCCGTCGTCGGTCTCACCGAGGCGGTGCGAGGCGAGCTGCGCCTGATGGGCGCGCACGTCAACCTCAGCTACGTGATGCCGTTCGTCGTCAACACCGAGCTCGGCTCGGGTCTCGGCCAGGCGCGCGGGCTGCACAACCTCGAGCCGAGCGAGGTCGCCGACGCGATCGTCGAGGCGCTGCAGCTGGGAACCGTCGAAGTGTGGGTGCCGAAGTCGGCCAAGCGCACGAACGTGCTCGGCAACGTGCTGCCCCGACGGCTGTCCGAGGGCATGGCGCGGGCAATGAAGGCCGATCGCGTGCTGGCCGATGCCGACGCTGGAACGCGACGCGCCTACGAGCTGCGCGCGTCGCACTCCGAGCCCGGCCTGGACCCCGGCGCTCCGCCGCAGCCGCAGATCCCCAGCTCCTCGGGAGACTGACCCGGGACCGCGCCGCGCCGATGGCCGAGCGGCCGGCGGGCGGCTAGCGGCCGAGCAGCCAGTCGGCGACGAGCGAGCCGATCAGCGGCCCCTGGTCCTCCTGCAGGAAGTGGCTGGCGTTCTCGATCGGGCGCGGCGGCGGTCCGCCGATCGCCTCGGCGAAGCGCTCGCCGACCTGCGGGGGCAGAATCGGGTCGGAGTCGGCCCACAGGACGAGCATCGGGCGGCGGTCCTTCTTCAGCGCCTCCTGGACCCGCTGCCCGGCCGCCGCGCCCGGCGCGTCGGGCGAGCGCGGGATCATCAGCGGGAAGGCACGCGCCCCGGCCTTCGAGGCCGGATCCGGATAGGGGGCGTCGTACGCCGCGATCACCTCGTCGCCGGGGTCGTCCTTGCAGGCGCCGCGCACGAGGAAGCCGATCGGCAGGTCCTCCGTGCGCTCGACGAAGTCGTGAAAGGCGATCCACGCGTCGGTCATCCGCTGGCGGCCGGTGAACAGCCCGGTGTCGAGGATAACTATTCGCTCGATCCGCTCGGGGTGCTCGACGGCGAGGCGCAGGCCGATCGGACCGCCCCAGTCGTGCACCACGATCGTCGCTCCGCGCACGTCGAGATCCTCCAGCACCGTGGCCGTCAGCGCCGTGTGACGGTCGTAGGAGTACCAGCCGACGTCGACCGGCTTGTCCGAGCCGCCGAAGCCCGCCAGGTCGGGGGCGATGCAGCGAAAGCCCGCATCGCGCACGGGCGGGATCACCTTGCGCCACAGAAACGACCAGGTCGGCTCGCCGTGCACGAAGATCACCGGTGCGCCCTCGCCCTCGTCGATGTGCGCGAGGCGCAGGCCGTCCACCTCGCGGTGGTGCTGCACGAAGGGATAGTCCGGCAGGCCCTCGAGCGCCTCCGCCGCTGTGCGCACCGCCTCGGTCATCCGCCGCGCAGCATATCCGCAGGCTCATCGGCTAGGCTCGCGCCCGTGCAAACCGCAGCGCTCCACCTTGCAGCGGTCCACCTTGCGCCGATCCTCGGCGCCGAGAAGAGCAAGGTCCCCTTCTACGTCGCCGGCGGCGTGCTCGTCGCCTGGGCGCTCCTCGTGTCGATCGCGCTCGGCCTGCGCAAACCGGATTTCCCGGGCAACCTGCCCGGGCAGCGCGCGGTCGCGGCGATCAGCGCGGTGCTCGTGCTCGCGGCCGTGTCCACCGCGGTCATCACATCCGGCCCGACCGAGAAGGCCGGCGCGGAGAGCGGAGCCGCCCCCGGGGCCTCGACGGCGGCCGAGACCGCGACGGCGCAAGAAGCGCCGAGCCCTCCGGCCAAATCGACGCCGGCCTCCTCGACGCCGACAGCCTCCACTCCCGCGACCTCGCCGAAGGCGACGACGGGAACGCCCATTCCGCCCTCCTCGCCCGCTGCGAAGGCAACGACTCTGAAGCTCGCGGCCAACCCGGGCGGACAGCTCAGCTTCAACGCCAAGCAGCTGAGCGCGAAGGCTGGCAAGCTGACGATCGACTTCGCCAACGCCTCGCCGGTCGAACATGACGTGACGATCGCGCAGGGCAGTACGGTGCTCGGCGCGACGCCCGTCTTCACCGGCGGCTCGAAGACGCTCACCGTGAGCCTCAAGCCGGGCACCTACACCTTCTACTGCTCGGTGCCGGGACACCGCCAGGCCGGCATGGAAGGTACGCTGAACGTCTCATGAAGCTTTACGTCTGCTGGGGAACGTTTCCCACGCCGCGACCGGGCGGCCATCCGTGCGCGAACGCCTACAACGCGTTGAAGGACGCCGGCCACGACCCCGAGGTGATCAAGTCCTACGGCTTCGCGCCGCTCGGCGCGGCGCTGAACAACACCTCCGGCCGGCGCCGCGCGCAGGAGCTGACCGGCAAGCGCTGGGTGCCCGTGCTCGAGCTCGACGACGGCACGGCGATCGCCGACTCGCACGCGATCGTCGACTGGGCCGCCGCCAACCCCGCCGCCAGCCGCGCGTAGTCACCCAGCGCCGTCTGCCACGGGCGTCGATGCTCGCGGAGAGAGGCGCCAGGCGAACAGCACGGCGGCCACGGAGGTCGCCAGGTTGAGGCTCGACACGCCGTCGCGCATCGGGATGCGGATGCGCGCGCCGGCGCGCTCGAGCAGCTCGCGGCTGAGGCCGTAACGCTCGGTGCCGAACGCGAGCAGGGCGCGCGGCGGGAGCTCGCGCGGCTGCAGCGGCTCGCCGTCGGGGTCGATCGCGAGCAGCGGACGGTCCAGCGCGTCGAGCGCCCGCAGCTCCGCCAGGCGCGCGACGGGCACGGCGAAATGCAGCCCGGCGGCGCCGCGCAGCGCGTCGGGCGCCCACGGGTCGTGGCTGCCGGTGCTCAGCACGCCGGCGGCATCGGCGGCCGCGGCGACGCGCACGCAGGCGCCCATGTTGCCGAGATCGCGCGGGTCCTCCAGCAGCACGACGGGCGCCGCCCGCCGCTCGGCGAGCACCGCCGCCGGATCGACCGCGGGGCGCTCGGCGAGGCCGATCACGCCGGTCGACGGCGCCAGCGGCGCGAGCTGGGCGAACACCGCGGGCTCGACCTGGCGCGCGAGCGCCCGCAGCCGCTCGCCGACATCGGGGGCCAGCAGGGCGACGAGCCGCTCGAGCTCGGCGGGGTCGTCGCAGGCGACCTCGAGGACAGTCGCGCCGAAGCGCAGCGCGTGCTTGAGCGGGTGGAAGCCTTCGAGCACGGCGAGCGATGGATCGCGCCGCGCGCGCCCGAAGCGCGGGATGAGCGATCCTTCTTGCACTCGGCGATAATGGCAGCTCGAGATGAAGCTCGAGGGCATTCACCACATCACCGCGATCACCGGCGACGCGCCGGGGAACGTCGACTTCTACACCGGCGTGCTCGGCCTGCGGATGGTCAAGAAGACCGTCAACCAGGACGATCCGAACGTCTATCACCTGTTCTACGGCGACGACGAGGGCTCGCCGGGAATGGACCTGACGTTCTTCGAGTACCCCGGCGCGGCGCGCGGGAGGCCGGGCGCCGGGATGGTCCACCGGATCGTCTGGCGCGTCGCCTCCGCCGCCTCGCTGGGCTTCTGGCAGGAGCGCCTGAAGGCGCACGGGGTGGCCGCGGCGCTCGACGGCGAGAGCCTCTCCTTCGCCGACCCCGAGGGCCTCGAGCACGAGCTCGTGCTCCCGTCGAGCGGCGACGAACCGCTGCTCGCGAGCGCACCGGGGATCCCACCCGAGCACGCCCTGCAGGGCTTCGACGGGGCGCGCGCCTACAGCGCCGATCCCGCGCGCAGCGCCGGGCTGCTGCTCGACGGGCTCGGCTTCACTACCACCAACGGGCAGGGCTGGGAGGTGCGCGGCGAGCAGCGCGCCAGCTTCTACGCCTACGATCCCGCGCCGCCGGAGGCCGTCGCCAGCCAGGGCGCCGGGACGGTTCACCACGTCGCTTTCGCCTCGCAGCAGGAGGACCACGAGAGCTGGCGCACGCGCGTCGCCGAGGCCGGCGCGCATCCGACCCCGGTGATCGATCGCTTCTACTTCCGCTCGATCTACTTCCGCGAGCCGAGCGGCGTGCTGTTCGAGATCGCCACGATCGGCCCCGGCTTCGCCGTTGACGAGGATGCCGAGCATCTCGGCGAGCGGCTTTCGCTGCCGCCGCGCTTCGAGCCGCTGCGCGAGCGCCTGGACGGGATGCTCACGCCCTTGCCGTATCCGCGCCAGCCCGTCTAGGCCTCGCGCAGCGATCGCCGGCCGCGGCCGGCCGCCTACTGCAGCAGCCGCCTAGGCTAGGACCTCGCCGCTATGTTCGCCGCGGTGCGATGCGCGAGCGACATGATCGAGATCATCGGGTTCACGCCGGGCGCGCTCGGGAAGGCCGAGCCGTCGCCGATCCACACGCCCTTGCAGTCGTGCAGCTCACCGCGCCCGTCGGCCACCGACTCGGCGGGATCGCTGCCCATCCGGCAGGAGCCCATCTGATGGGCGGTGAACGCAGCGATGTCGTTGGCCTGCAGCGAGCCGCGCTCGATCTGCGCGAGGAACTCCTCGAAGTCCTCGCCCTCGCTCCACGTGAGCGCCGGCTGCTGGTAGAACGTGATGATCTCCTTCGCGCCGGCCGCGCGCTGCAGCTTGGCCAGCTCGACCATCGCGCGCCGGAACATGCGCGCGTCGAGCTCGTCGTCGAACGACCAGCGCGTCACTGCGCGCCCGTGCGCGTCGAGCACGACCTGTCCCTCGCCGTGGTCGCGGGCCACGGAGATGAACGGAGCGACATGCGCGAGCTTGCCGGCGAGGAACTCCTTGTGGGCGACCCCGTCCTCCCACGGCAGCGACATGGCGACGATCGCCGGGGCCACCGTGGTGGCCTCGATCAGGAAGCCGTGCTCGTCCTCGCACTGCTTGAACTCGTCCGACAGCGCCGACTGGATCTGGCCGATCCAGCCCTCGATCGGCTGCTCGTAGACCCCGCCGACGAGCGACGCCGGGTGCAGGCGCAGGTGCTTGCCGGCGGCCGGACCGCCGATCCCCGAGCGCAGCAAAAGCGCCGGCGACTCGATCGCACCGGCCGCCACGACGACGGTCGCCGCGTCGACCGTCAGCGTCGTCGTCGAGCCGTCCTCGTGCGTGACCAGCGCCTGCACGCCCGCCGCCCGACCGTCGCGCGTGACGATCCGCTCGGCGCGCGCGCCGACGACGAAGCGCGCGCCCGCGTCGGCGGCGTCCTGCAGGAAGGTCTTCATCGTCGACTGCTTGCAGCCCTTCTGACAGCCGGCGAAGCAGTAGCCGCACACGCTCGGGTCCTCGCATGAGACGTCCGTGTTGCGCGTCAGCGCACGGTGGGAGTAGCCGAGCTGATCGCACGCCTGGATCAGCTTTTTGTGCGTGCGGTTCTGCGAGGTCGCGGTGTCGTTGACGCCGAGCCGCTGCCAGATCGCGTCGATGTGCTCGTCGTACCCAGGCTGGTCGATTCCCTCGACGCCCATCTCCGCCCACTCGCGGCGGATGTGCTCGGGAGTGCGTATGCAGTTCATGTAGTTGACGACCGTGCCGCCACCGAGCGTCGATCCGGCGAGGATCGCGATCGAGCCGTCCTCGGAGGTGCAAATGCCGCCGCCCAGGTACAGCTCGAACATGCCAGGAAGCTCGAGCTGCTTGAAGTCGGACTCGTTGCGGTACTGGCCCATCTCGAGCACGACCACCGAGGAGCCGGCCCGCTGCAGCTCCGCCGCTATCACGCCGCCGCCGGCCCCCGAGCCCACGACGCACACGTCGGCCTGCAGCGTGGCCGTCGGGCCGTCGAGCTGCTCCACGGCGATCGTCTTCGGCGCCTGCTCGGGCGAGGGCGGTGGCGAGAGCGGGCCCGGGTAGCCGATCGCGTCCCAGTTGGGGTTGTGACCCGACTCGTTCGGCAGCCCGTAGAAGAACAGGAACGTCAGACCGCGCAGCTGGCGCACGCCGAGCTTGGCAGCGGCGCTCGAGGCGGCGATCTGCTTGAGCAGCTCGGTGCGCGCGTCCAGCGGGAGGTGGGCGATGTCGTGCTCGGAGAACGCGTCGAGCAGCTGGCCGAGGGCCTCGATCTCCTCGGGCAGCGCCGTCTGCGCGAGCAGGCCCTCGATCTGCGCAGCCACGCCGAGGTCAGAAGCGGCGCGCGCGTAGAAGCCTTCCAGCGTCGCGTCCTCACCGGGCACGTCGATCGCCGGCGCGAACGTGTCGCAGACCACCTCGAGCGCGCGCCGTCGCGTGTCGCTCAGCACCCCAACAGCTACCGCCATGTCCCCATCTCCTCGCTCGCTTGAGCCGATCGCTTCAGCTGATGCTACATCCGCGCGGGCGGCCTCGCGCTGCGCGCCCGACCGAACGGCGACGGTAGCCGCCGCCGGCACGTGAGCAGGTCGCGCCGCGCGGGATCTCGCGGCGGCTCGGCAGCTCGCTAGGTTTGCATCGTGTCCGTGGACGACAACAAGGAGGCCGTGCGCAGCTTCTACGCCGAGGCGATCAATGGCCGCGACACCTACGCCTGCGAGCGCTGGCTCTC
>DATHGU010000110.1:0-5139 GCA_035317495.1 Solirubrobacteraceae bacterium | reverse complement strand
AGCGCTCCGGTGGGCGCAACGCCGTAGTCGTGCGTGCCCGGCCGGGGGGCGTCGATCCAGCCCTGCGCGCGCTCGGTCCCCAGATAGGTCTCCGGCGTGGCCTGGTGGCTGGGCACGATCACGTCTGACGGGTGGCTCCGGCCGCCGACGTCGCTGCCCGCTTCGGCGAGCAGGGCGCGGATCGCCGTTTCGGTCTGCCCGTAGTCGCCCTCGCCGAACGTCGCGTAACGCACGTGGCCGGTCGAGTCGATCAGGTAGTCGGCCGGCCAGTACTGGTTTCCGTACGCGTTCCACGTGCCCATGTCGTTGTCCTGGACCACCGGGTAGCGCAGGCCGAACTGCTTGATCGCGTTGGCCACGTTGGAGGCGTCGTGCTCGAACGCGAACTCCGGCGTCTCCACGCCCACGATCGTCAGGCCGTCGCGGCTGTAGCTGGCGTCCCACGCCTTCAGGTAGGGCAGCGTTCGGATGCAGTTGATGCAGGTGTAGGTCCAGAAGTCGACCAGCACCACGCGGCCGTGCAGGCCCGAGAGCGACAGCGGCCGCCTGCCGGGAGTGTTGAACCACTCCTGCGTTTCCATGAAGTCCGGCGCCGGACCGAGGTCCCGCAGCCCGTGCGCGGCGGCGAGCAGCGTCGCCTGGCTGGCGTTCGCCGGCGCCGTCTTGACCTGGGAGCCCGATCCGCCGCATGCCGACGAGCCGTTGGCCGGCTTGAACTTCGCCTGATGCCCGCTGATTTCGTGCAGGTGGCTGGTGACGGTTTGCGAGCACTCCAGCGACGCCGTCAGGTTGACGTCGGGGATGTGCCGGGCGACGAACTGGTCGAAGTTGACGTCGAGGTTGGCGATGATCGCGATCGCCGTGAGGATCATGATCGCGCCGAGCGCGCGCTGCAGCAGCGGGCCGCGCCCGGCCTTGCGGACGCGGTCGAACAGGCGCCTGCCGCCGAGCGTCAGCGCCAGCAGCACGATGGCCGAGCCGAGGGCGTAAGCCAGTGCGATCGCGATCGTTTTGCCGCTGGCCGCGCTGACGGAGATGATGGCGGCGAGGATCGGGCTTGCGCAGGGCGTGTACACGAAGCCGAGCGCTCCGCCCACGAGCATGCCCGACCAGAAGCCGTCGCCGCGCGAGCGCGGACCAAGTCTCGCCATCCGCGAGAGGGGCGCCTCGAGGCGCTCGGCGAGGCCCGGCAGCACAAGCGCCGCGCCGAACACGAGCAGCACGACGATCGCCACGTCGCGCAACGGATCGCTGCCCAAGCCCACGCCGTCGACGACCTGCGCGACGCCGACGATCGTGACGGTGAACGTGATCGAAAGTCCGAGCACGATTCCCAGCGGCCGACGTCTGCCGCCGACGCCGCCGGCGGACAGCAGCGCCGGCAGCACGGGCAGCACGCAGGGCGACAGCGCGGTGCCCGCGCCCGCGAGCACGGCGAAGCCGAGGAGGACGAGCATCTCTCGAAAAGCCTACGTGCGGCCGGTCGGTTGGGCGCCGATCCCCCTCAGCGCTTGAGCAGCACGTAGACGACCGTCAGCGCCAGCGCGATCTGCCCGAAGGACAGGGCGGTGCCGAGGTTGATGGCGCCGAGCGCCCCCGCGAGCGCGCTGGCGAGCACGAACGCGCCGAAGATCATCAGCAGATCGCCCCTCACGTCGCTGGGCCCGCCCGCCCCGTCATCGTTCGCCGGCGCGCCGCTCGAGCGTCGCGACGAGCGCTGCGGTGTCGAGCGACGGGTCCTGCTCGGCCAGCAGCCGCTCCGCCGCGGGCCTGCCGCCGAGCGCACGCAGGCCGTGCTCGCCGTGCTCGTGGGTGTAGTCAGACAGCGCGTTGGCGCGCCGCGCGCGCAGTCGGCGCGCGTCCAGGTCGGCGCCGGCGCGGTGCTCGCGCAGGGCTGCGATCAGCTCCTCGACGCCCTGCGGCGGCGAGAGCGAGGAGACGGCCAGGACACGCGTCGAGGAGGAGCCAAGCGCGCGCAGCGCCGCGCCGACGTCGCGCTTGGCGCGCATCGCGATCGCTCCGAGGTCGGCCTTCGTGATCACGAGCACGTCGGGGATCTCCATGATCCCCGACTTCAGGAACTGCAGCACGTCGCCGCTGCCGGGCTGCACCACGACCACGACCGTGTCGGCTACGTCGGCTACCTCGGTCTCGGCCTGTCCCACGCCGACCGTCTCGATCACGACGATGTCGAACGCCGCGGCGAGCGCGTGAGCGGCCGCGCGCGTCGCCCACGCGAGCCCGCCGAGCCGCTCGCCGGCGGAGGTCGAGCGGATGAAGATGTCGCGGTCGGAGGGGTCGAACTCGATGCGCGCGCGATCGCCGAGCAGCGAGCCGCCCGAGCGGCGCGAGCTGGGGTCGACGGCGAGCATCGCGACCGTCTGCCCGTCGGCTCGCCAGGCGCGCAGCAGCGCTGAGAGCAGCGTCGACTTGCCGGCTCCGGGCGGTCCGGTGACGCCGATCACGTGCCCCGTGGCCTCACCCTCCAGGGCTGTCGGCGAGAGCTCCTTCAGCAGCGCCGCCGACTGCCGGCGGTCCTCGTCGGCGGTGCTCTCCAGCAGGTTCAGCGCCGCGGGCGCGGCGCTCACGTCTCCTTCGCGCAGGCGCGCGCCGAGGGCGCCCCCGTCCTCGCTCACGCCGAGCCAGTTGCCGAGGCGCCGGTTGCGGCCACCGGCACCGGGCTGCCCGCGCCCACCAGCTCGACGATGTCGCGCATGATGCGCGTGATGTCGAAGTCCTTGGGCGTGTACACGGCGGCCACGCCGGCTTCGCGCAGCGCCGCCACATCCTGCTCGGGAATGATCCCGCCGACGACGACCGGCGCGCTCACGCCCGCCTCGCGCAGCGCTTCGATCACCGCCGGGATCAGCTCGCGGTGGGACCCGGAGAGGATCGACAGGCCGATCACGTGCACGCCCTCCTGCAGCGCCGACGCGGCGATCTGCGCGGGCGTCAGGCGGATGCCTTCGTACACGACGTCCATGCCCGCGTCGCGCGCCCGCACGGCGATCTGCTCGGCGCCGTTGGAATGACCGTCCAGCCCGGGCTTGCCGACGAGGATCTTCGGTCGGCGCCCGAGCTTCTGCTGCAGCCGCGAGACCTCCTCGCGCAGCTCGCTGAGATCGGCGTCGGCCGGCGCGGCGGCTGCCTCGCCGACGCCCGTCGGCGCGCGATAGCTGCCGAACACCTCGCGCAGCGTGCGCGCCCACTCGCCGGTCGTGGCGCCCGCGCGCGCCGCGGCAATCGTCGCGACCATCAGGTTCTCCTTGCCGTCCTCCGCCCGCGCCAGCTCGGCGAGCCGGGCCAGCGCGGCGTCCACCGCGCCCTGGTCGCGCTCCGCGCGCCAGCGGCGCACGTCGTCGATCTGCTCGGCTTCGATCGCCGGATCGACGACCAGGATGCCGCCCTCGGCGTCGGCTGTCAGCGGCGAGTCCTCGGACTCGGTGAAGCGGTTCTGGCCGACGACCACCTGCTCGCCGGACTCGATGCGTCGGATGCGCTCGCGATGTGAGTCGACGAGCGCGCCCTTCATGTACGCGACCGCCTCCACAGCTCCACCGTGCTCGGCCACCACGGCCATCTCGGCGCGAGCGCCCTCCAGCAGCTCGGCGACCAACCCATCCATGACTATCGATCCTTCGAAGATGTCGGGGTACTCGAGGATGTCGGTCTCGTACGCGAGCACCTGCTGGATGCGCAGCGACCACTGCTGGTCCCACGGGCGCGGCAGGCCCAGGGCCTCGTTCCAGGCGGGCAGCTGGATCGCGCGCGCGCGCGCATCGCGTCCGAGCGTGACGGCGAGCGCCTCGAGCACGATGCGCTGCACGTTGTTCTCCGGCTGTGCCTCGGTCAGGCCGAGCGAGTTGACCTGCACGCCGTAGCGGAAGCGCAGGTGGCGGTCCTCCTGCACGCCGTAGCGCTCGCGCCCGAGCTCCTCCCACAGGATCGACATCGCGCGCAGCTTCGCGTGCTCCTCGATGAAGCGCACGCCCGCGTTGACGAAGAACGAGATGCGACCGAAGACCTGTTCCATCAGCTTCTGCGCCTCGGAGGCGCCCGCGCCGTTGGCCCCGTCGTGCGTCTCGGCGACGCGCGCCCGCGCGCCGTCCAGCACAGCGATCGCGTTGCTCATCGCGTAGGCGATCTCCTGCACGGGGGTCGCGCCAGCCTCCTGCAGGTGGTAGGAGCAGATGTTGATCGGGTTCCACTTCGGCACGTGCTCCACCGTGTACGCGATCATGTCGGCGATCAGGCGCATCGACGCGGCCGGCGGGAAGGCGTAGGTTCCGCGAGCCAGGAACTCCTTGATGATGTCGTTCTGGGTCGTCCCCTGAAGCTGCTCCTGCGCGACGTCCTGCTCCTCGGCGGCGACGATGTACAGCGCCAGCAGCCAGGCGGCGGTCGCGTTGATCGTCATCGACGTGTTCATCTCGCCGAGCGGGATGCCGTCCATCAGCGCGGCCATATCGCCGCGGTGGGAGATCGGAACGCCGACCTTGCCGACCTCGCCGCGCGCGAGCTCGTCGTCGGGGTCGTAGCCCGTCTGCGTGGGCAGGTCGAACGCGACCGACAGGCCGGTCTGACCCTTCTGCAGGTTGCGCCGGTAGAGCTCGTTCGACGCCTTCGCCGTCGAGTGCCCTGCGTAGGTTCGCATCATCCAGGGCCGGTCGCCCTCGGGCAGCCGCGGTGACTGATCGCCGCTCATACGGTCAATTGTACGGTCGCACCGCGCCTTATATCCTTTGTCTGTGAGCGAGACCGTCGAGGTGCCGCGCGCCGGAGCGCCAGGTAGTGGCCTTGGAGGCTCATGGAGGGTGATCGTGCGCAACGACGACCACAACACGTTCGAACACGTGGCGCGCACTCTCGCGCGCTTCATCCCCGGTGTGACGCTCGCGCGCGGACACGAGATCGCCAACGTGATCCACAGCTCCGGACAGGCGATCGTCTACAGCGGCATGCAGGAGCCCGCCGAGCACTACTGGGAGCAGCTCAAGGGCGCGGGGCTGACCATGGCCCCCCTCGAGCAGTGCTGATCAGGCGCTCTCACCCTCGACGATCGTTGCCCCGTTGCCGGCGCCGTTTCCCGCGCCGTTGCCCGCGGGGCTCGTCTCCTTGACGATCGCGCCGCCCGCCGTC